>NZ_JBDPLX010000010.1:0-265001 GCF_039871815.1 Micromonospora sp. B9E7 | reverse complement strand
GTTCGCGGACGCGGCCAGCGGCAAGCCGGTCACCGAGGCGTCGGTGAAGGCGAAGCTGACCGACGCGCAGCAGAAGATGCGCTGACCCAGGCGTCACCGGTGGCCGGGGGGGGGGGGGGTGGGGTGGGGGTGGGGGCTGGACGGGTCCTAGAGGGCGCAGTTGACGAGGACCGGTTCGGGGTGGAGGGTCACGCCGAAGCGGGCGTGGACCTCGTCGCGGATGTCGCGGGCCAGGGCCAGCAGGTCGGCGGTTCGGGCGGTGCCGCTGCGGTTGGTGAGCGCGAGGGTGTGCTTGCTGGAGATGGCCGTGCCACCCGGCCCGGGGTGCCCCTTGGTGAAGCCGGCCTTGTCGATCAGCCAGGCCGCGCTGACCTTGACCATGCCGTCGGCTCCGGGCCAGGCCGGCGGGTCGCCCAGCCCGGCGGCGCGCTCCAGAAGCAGCTCGTACGTTGCCCCGTCGAGCACCGGATTGGTGAAGAAGGAGCCGACCGAGCGAGTGTCCGGGTCGGTGGCGTCGAGCACCATGCCCTTGCCGGCCCGCAGCCGCAGCACCGCCGCTCGGGCGTCCGCCAACGGCACCTGGTCACCGACCTCGACACCGAGGGCCCTGGCCAGCTCGGCATAGCGCACCGGCCCGGAGAGCGGGGCCCGGGTGAGCCGGAAGTCGACGGAGAGCACCACCCAGCGGTCGCCGTACTTGAAGATGCTGCCCCGGTAGGCAAACCCGCAGTCGGCGGCGGGGATGATCCGGCGGGTGCCGTCGACCCGGTCGTACACCTCGACTCCGGTGATCGTCTCGGCGACCTCCTGGCCGTACGCGCCGACGTTCTGGATCGGGGTGGCGCCGGTCGAGCCGGGAATGCCGGAGAGGCATTCCAGACCGGCCCAGCCGTTGCTGACGGTGGCGGCGACCAGGTCGTCCCACGGCTCGCCGGCGTCGACCCGTACGGTGACCGTCTCGGCGTCCTCCGCGACGACGCGAAGGCCACGGGAGCGCACCAGGACGACGGTGCCGGGGAAGCCGGTGTCGCCGATCACCACGTTGCTGCCGCCGGCCAGGATCAGGACCGGCTCGTCCGCGTCCCGGACCGCCTGGATGATCTCTTCGGCACTGCCGGCGGCCACGATCCGGGCGGCCGTCCCGCCCGTTCCCAGGGTCGTGTAGCTGGCCAGTGGACCGGGGATGGCACGATCGGCTGCGGTTGTCGGCTGGGCGGAGGCGTCTGGCACGCCCTTCACCTTAGGCTGACTGATAGCCGTGGCACCCACTGGTCGCCCGGCACCCCCGGGAGGATGGCGATGAGCAGACTGCAGGGCAGCAAGGATTTTTGGATCGGGGCACTCCGGGCGGAGGGTCCGGCTTTCGCGGCGGCGGTCGCCGAGGCGCCGCCGGAGACACCTGTGCTGTCCTGTCCGGGCTGGACGGTCAACGACGTCACACTGCACCTCGCCGGCATCTACCAGTGGGTTTCGTCGTTCGTCGGCTCCGGCTCGACCACCCAGCCGGCCCGTCGGGTCCCCCTCGAGGCGGAGCCGGGCGTGAGTCCGCTCCAGCTCTGGCAGCAGGGGTACGACCGGCTGCTGACCGTGTTCGACGGGCTGGACCCGGAGGCGCCGGCCTGGAACTGGGCGCCGCAGCCGAAGAAGGCCGGCTTCTGGCCGCGTCGGATGGCGCACGAGACCGCGGTGCACCGGTGGGACGCCCAGCTCGCCATCGGAGCGGGCGACCCGGTCGAGGCGAAGCTCGCGGCCGACGGGGTGAGTGAGGTTCTGGACACCTGGCTGCCCGCCGGCCGGCGGCAGGTGCCGGGTGACTGGCACGGCGTGGTGCAGCTTTCCGCGACCGACGCGGCCCAGGAGTGGTATTTGCGGCTCCGTGGCGAGGGGGTGGCCCTGCTCGACACGGCGACCATCTTCGACCACGACGACCACCACGCCCGGGCGCAGGTCAGCGGCACCGCCAGCGACCTGTTGCTGGCCCTCTGGGGTCGGGTGAGCTTCGAGACGTTGGACGTGGCCGGCGACCGTAACCTGCTGAACGGTCTGCGTACCGGCTGACCGGAGCTACCGCGCCGAGGGCGTCACCCGTTGACGGGTGGCGCCCTCGCGCACGTCGTGGGTCACGTCGACATATCAAAGAGAGCGCTCTCTTGACAGCGGATGGACCGCCCACCACCCTGTCGTGAGAGCGCTCTCTTGCCCATCGATCACCACCGACCACCTTGAGAGAGGTCGAAGCCCATGGCTGTCTTCCCGCGCCGCCGCCTCGCCGCGGTGGCCCTCGCCGCGACCACCGCCCTGCTCGTCACCGCCGGCTGCGGTGGCGGTGACGAGCAGGGCGGCGACGGTCAGGTCACCCTCACCGTCGACGTCTTCGGCCAGTTCGGTTACGAGCAGCTCTATCAGGAGTACATGGCCGCGAACCCCGACGTGAAGATCGTCGAGCGTGGCACCGGCACCAACCTCGACGAGTACTCGCCGAAGCTGACCCAGTGGCTCGCCGCCGGCCGGGGCGCCGGCGACGTCGTGGCCATCGAGGAGGGCCTGCTGGTCGAGTACAAGGCGAACCCCGGCAACTTCGTCAACCTGCTCGACCACGGCGCCGCCGACCTCAAGGGCAACTTCCTCGAATGGAAGTGGAACGCCGGACTGACCGCCGACGGCAAGCAACTCATCGGCCTCGGCACCGACGTCGGCGGCATCGCCATGTGCTACCGCAAGGACCTCTTCGAAAAGGCCGGCCTGCCCACCGAGCGGGATGCGGTCTCCCAGCTCTGGCCGACCTGGCAGGACTACATCGCCACCGGCGAGAAGTTCGTCGCGGCCAAGACCGGCGCGTCCTTCCTCGACGCGGCCACCAACACCTTCAACACCATCCTGCTCCAGACCGCCGGCAACACCACCGGCTACAGCTACTACGACACCAGCGGCAACCTCGTCGTCGACAGCAACCCGGCGGTACGGCAGGCGTGGGACACCACCATGGACATCGTCGACTCGGGCCTCTCCGGCAAGTACGGCTCCTGGTCCGAGGAGTGGGTCTCCGCGTTCAAGCAGTCGAAGTTCGCCACCATCGCCTGCCCCGCCTGGATGACCGGGGTGATCGAGGGCAACGCCGGCCCGGCCGCCCAGGGCAAGTGGGACATCGCCCGGGTGCCCGGCAACGGCGGCAACTGGGGCGGGTCACACCTCGCCGTGCCCAAGCAGAGCAAGCACCAGGCCGAGGCGATCGAGCTGGCCAAGTTCCTGACCAGCGCCAAGGGTCAGATCGGGGCGTTCAAGGCCAAAGGCCCGCTGCCCTCCTCGCCGCAGGCGCTGGACGACCCGGCGATCGCCGGCGCGACCAACGCGTACTTCTCCGGGGCACCTGTCGGCACCATCTTCGGCACCGGCGCGAAGAGCCTCAAGCCGGTCTACATGGGCCCGAAGAACCAGGCCGTCCGCACCGAGGTGGAGAACGCCGTACGGACCGTGGAGCTGGGCCAGCGCAACCCCGGGCAGGGCTGGACCGACGCGGTGACCAACGCGAAGAAGGCCGCCGCCAAGTAGCCCAACCAGCGTGCGGGCGGGCTCCGGCGAACGGAGTCCCGCCCGCACGGCGGAAAGGAGTTCCCGGGCATGACCGTCCAGCTCGACGCCCGTCCGCCGGTCGTACCGGCACCCCACCGTTCGACGGGTCGCCTCAGCCGGCTCGACACCCGGCTCTCGCCGTACCTCTACATCGCCCCGTTCTTCCTGCTCTTCGCGGTCTTCGGGGTCTACCCGCTGGCGTACACCTTCTGGGTCTCGCTGCACGACTGGGACCTGCTCGGCACCGACCACCCGTTCGTCGGGGCGGAGAACTACACCCGGCTGCTGGCCGACGTCGACTTCTGGCACGCGCTGGTCAACACGCTCGGGATCTTCGTCATCTCGACCGTGCCGCAGTTGCTCGCCGCACTCTGGCTGGCCAACCTGCTCAACCGGGGCCTGCGGGCGCGTACCGGCTGGCGGATGGCCGTGCTCGTCCCCAACGTCACGTCCACCGCCGCGGTGGCGATCGTGTTCGGGGTGATCTTCGGCCGCGAGTTCGGCATGGTCAACTGGCTGCTCGACCTGGTCGGGGTGGACGCGATCGGGTGGAAGACCAACCGGTTCGCCTCCTGGGTGGCCATCTCCGCCATGGTCGACTGGCGGTGGACCGGCTACAACGCGCTGATCCTGCTGGCCGCCATGCAGGCCATCCCCCGCGACCTCTACGAGTCGGCGTCCATCGACGGCGCGAACCGGGCCCGGCAGTTCTGGGCCATCACCGTGCCCCTGCTCAAGCCGACGATCATCTTCTGCGCCATCATCGCCACCATCGGCGGGTTGCAGCTCTTCACCGAGCCGCGACTGTTCCACTCCGGCACCAACCCGATCCGCGGTGGGCCGCTACGGGAGTCGCAGACGCTGACCATGTACATGTTCGAGAACGCCTTCGCGCCGCACTACAACTTCGGGTACGGCTCGGCCGTGGCCTGGCTGCTCTTCGCGCTCATCGCGATCGTCGCGGCGGTCAACGTGCTGGTCCTCCGCCGTCTCGGTGGCGACTCGGGCACCGACGCCCGGAAGGGAGCGGCACGATGAGCCGGCTCTGGCGGGCCAGCCCGCTCACCTACCTCGCCCTGGTCGTCGCCGGCGGCCTGTCGGTCTTCCCGATCTGGTGGATGTTCGTGGTGGCCAGCCGGTCCAGCGACGCGATGGGGCAACTGCCGCCGCCGATGACGCCCGGCGGCAACCTCGGGGCCAACATCGCCCGGCTGTTCGACAACACCGACGCGTACTTCCTGACCGGGCTGATCAACTCGACGATCGTGGCCACCACGGTCACCGTGTCCGTGGTGCTCTTCTCCAGCCTGGCCGGGTTCGCCTTCGCCAAGCTGCGGTTCCGGGGGCGCAACGCGCTGCTGCTGGTCATCATCGCGACCATGATGGTGCCGACCCAGCTCGGTGTGATCCCGCTGTATCTCCTGATGACCCGGTTGCAGTGGAACGACCGGCTGCCCGCGGTCATCGTGCCGGCGCTGGTCACCGGCTTCGGGGTGTTCATGATGCGGCAGTACGCCGGCCAGGCGGTCAGCGACGAGCTGATCGAGGCCGCCCGGATGGACGGCTGCGGCACCGCCCGGATCTGGTGGCACGTCGTCCTGCCCGCGCTGCGTCCGGCCGCCGCCGTGCTCGGCCTGCTCACGTTCATGACCACCTGGAACGACTTCCTGTGGCCGTACGCTGTGCTGAACGACCCGGCCAATCCGACAGTGCAACTCTCCCTGCGAGCACTGTCGGACGGTTACTACCAGGACATGTCGCAGGTGTTCACCGGGACAGCCATCGCGACGCTGCCCCTGCTGTTGGTGTTCGTGTTGTTCGGCCGGCAGATCATCGGCGGGATCATGGAAGGTGCGGTCAAGGCGTGAACGAACTCCGTTTTCCCGATGATTTTCTCTGGGGTGCGGCCACCGCCGCCTACCAGATCGAGGGCGCGGCCCGCGACGACGGTCGCGGTCCGTCCATCTGGGACACCTTCAGCCGCACGCCGGGCAAGGTGTACCAGGGTCACACCGGCGACGTCGCCTGCGACCACTACCACCGGTACGCCGACGACGTGGCACTGATGTCCGAGCTGGGCCTGCGGGCGTACCGTTTCTCGGTCGCCTGGCCCCGGATCCAGCCGGACGGCACCGGCCCGGCCAACCCACGCGGGCTGGACTTCTACGACCGGCTCACGGACGCGCTGCTCGATCGGGGAATCGACCCGATCGTCACCCTCTACCACTGGGACCTGCCCCAGGCCCTGGGCGACCGGGGCGGCTGGACCAACCGGGACACCGCCGAGCACTTCGCCACCTACGCCACCGCCGTGTACGCCCGCCTCGGCGACCGCATCGACGTGTGGACCACCCTCAACGAGCCGTGGTGCTCGGCCTACCTCGGCTACGCCAACGGGGTGCACGCCCCCGGCGAACAGGACCCGGGGGCGGCCTTCACCGCCGTACACCATCTGCTGCTCGGGCACGGGCTGGCGGCGCGGGCGCTGCGGGCCGCCGGCGCACGCAGCGTCGGCATCACCCTCAACCCGGCCGACGTGCGCCCGGCCGACCCGGAGAGCGCGGCGGACGCCGCCGCGGTCCGCCTGGTCGACGGCCTGCACAACCGGATCTTCCTCGACCCGCTGCTGGCCGGCGGCTACCCGGACGACGTTCGCGAGCACGTGGCGCGGATCGTCGAACCGACGTTCATCCGGGACGGTGACGAGAAGCTGATCGCCGCCCCGATCGACCTGCTCGGGATCAACTACTACGCGCCCGGTTACGTGGCAGGTCGACCCGACGGTGCCGGCAACGGCGCGTACCCGGGCACCGAGGGCGCGGTGCACTTCGTGCCGCCGACCGGGCCACTGACCGACATGGGCTGGATGATCGAGCCGGCCGGGTTGACCCGGCTGCTGGAACGGATCGCCACCGACTACCCCGGGGTGCCGCTGCTGATCACCGAGAACGGTGGGGCATTCCCCGACAAGCCCGGCGCCGACTCGCCCGACGGGCCGAGCCAGGTGATCGACACCGACCGCATCGCCTACCTCGACGGGCACCTGCGTGCGGCGCACGAGGCGATCTCCCGGGGCGTGGACCTGCGCGGTTATCTCGTATGGTCATTACTGGACAACTTCGAGTGGGCGGAGGGTTACCGCAAGCGGTTCGGGATCGTGCACGTCGACTACCTGACCCAGCGGCGCACACCGAAGGCCAGCGCCCGTTGGTACCAGGAGGTGATCTCCCGGAACGGGCTGTGACGAGCGGGGGGAAGGCGCGATGACGACGGCGCAGCGGCCGACGCTCGAAGCAGTGGCGGCGAGGGCCGGGGTGTCCCGCGCCACCGTGTCCCGGGTGGTCAACGGCTCCACCACCGTCGCCGAGCCGATCCGGGAGGCGGTCACCCGGGCCGTCGCCGAGTTGGGGTACGTGCCCAACCTCGCCGCCCGCAGCCTGGTCACCCAACGCACCGACTCGATCGCCCTGGTCATGCCGGAGGCCGCCACCCGGGTCTTCTCCGACGACCAGGTCTTCCCCGGCATCATCCGGGGTGTCAGCCAGGAGTTGGAGGCGGCCGACAAGCAACTGGTGCTGATGCTCGCCGGCTCCCCCGCCGGGCACCAACGGGTCGAGCGATACACCACCGGTCGGCACGTCGACGGGGTGCTCTTCGCCTCGCTGCACGGCGCCGACCCGCTACCCGGCACGCTGACCCGGCTCGGCATTCCGGTCGTGGTCAGCGGCCGGCCGCTCGGCGACGTGCCCGTGCCGTACGTCGACGTCGACCACGTGGCCGGAGTGACCGCAGCCGTCCGACACCTGATCGACAGTGGTCGCCGACGCATCGCCACCATCGCCGGGCCACAGGACATGGTCGCCGGGATCGAACGGCTCAGCGGTTACCGCAGCACGGTCGCCGACGCCGGGTTGCCGGAGCTCATCGCCGTCGGCGACTTCACCAGGGAGTCCGGGTCGGCGGCGATGCGGCACCTGCTCACCGAGCACCCCGACCTGGACGGCGTCTTCGCCGCCTCCGACCTGATGGCGCACGCCGCCCTGCGTACGCTGCGCGAGGCCGGTCGGCGGGTGCCGGAGGACGTCGCGGTGATCGGCTTCGACGACATCGAGACCGCCGCGTACACCGAACCGCCGCTGACCACCGTCCGGCAGCCGATCGTGGAACTTGGCCGTCGGATGACCCGCCAACTGCTCCGGCTGGCCGCCGGGGAGACCATCGAGCAGCGGGTCATGCTCCCCACCGAGCTGATCCGCCGAGCCTCCGCCTGACCAAGTCCCGCCGGCCCGCGCCCCCGCCCGCCCGGTGTGCGCCCGCCCGGTGCGCCCGCCCGGTGTGCGCCCGCCGCGCCCGTCCCAAGATCCGCACAACTTCAGGGATATAGGGGCCTCCGCGCGCCGTGAGGCCCCTATATCCCTGAAGTTGCTGCCTGCTGATCCGTCGGACGCGGTCAGGGTGGCGATGGGCACGCGGTTATTGCGTCGCTCGGGCGGACGATCGTCGCTAGCCTCGCCGACATGCCGGAACCCGTCGCGCTGCTGCATGTCCCCGCACTCTCCGACGTCGCCGAGTACGCGTACGCGGCCACCGTCGAGTCCCCTGCCCGGTTGGTGTTCACCGCCGGCGCGTGCCCGTTGGACGCCGAGGGACGCACCGTCGCGCCGGGCGACCACGCCGCCCAGGCCCGGCAGGTGATGACGAACCTGGCGACCGCTCTCGACGCGGCCGGCGCGCGGCTGACCGACGTCGTCAAGACCACCGTCTACGTGGCGTCGTCGCAGCAGGCCGACCTGGTGACCGTATGGGGGGTGGTGCGGGACTTCTTCGGCGACCACGATCCGCCCAGCACTTTGCTCGGTGTCGCCGTGCTCGGCTACACCGACCAACTCGTCGAGGTCGAGGCCGTCGCCGCCGTACGGACGGGGGCCTGACATGCGCATCCGGGTGGCGCGACCCGACGACGCCCCGGCCGTGGTGGCCCTGCGGGCGACGGTCTTTCCGTACCTGGTGCGCGGTGTCGAGTCGACCCGGAAGATGATCGCCGAACCGCCGCCCGAGGAGGAGTGGACCGCGTTCGTGGCCGAGGTCGACGAGCGGGTGGTCGGTTGGGTCTCCGCCGAACGCATCGGCACGACATCGGCGGCGAACGTCGGTGGCGTCAACCTTCTGCACGTGCACCCGGAACACCGGCGCCGTGGCATCGGCACCGCCCTGCTGACCGCCGCGACCGAATTCCTCCGCCCGTTGGGTATCCGCCGGGTGCGTGCCATGGCACAGCCCGACGCGCTGCCGTACGCCCGCCGGCACGGCTACGAGCCCAGCCGGGAGGTGCGCTATTCGGCGCTCGACCTGAATCCGGTGCCCGCCCTACCCGACCCGCCCCCGGGCGTGCGGCTGCTCCCGATCGCCGAGCTGGACCCGCACCTGCTGTACACGGCGGACGTGGCCTCGGCGGTGGACGAACCGGGCGACCTGCCTGTCGACGCGAAGAGCTACGAGAGCTGGCAGTACGACGTGTGGGACAACCTCGGGCTGGACAAGGCGGCCAGCATCGCCGCCGAGGTCGACGGGGAGGTGGTCGCCTTCAGCCTGGTCAAGCGGGACGGGGACCGGATGTGGTCGGACTACACCGGCAGCATCCCGGCGTACCGCGGCCGAGGGCTGGCCCGGCTCGCCAAGACGGCGGCGCTGCACCGGGCCGCCGCCGACGGCGTGCGCGTCGCGTACACCTCGAACGACGAGGCGAACGCGCCGATGCTCGCGATCAACGCCCGGCTGGGCTACAGCCCGGTGGCATCCCAGTGGACCTGCCTGGCCGACCTGACCTGATCGCGCCCTGGCCAGCGCTGTCAGGTGGCCTCGAGCACCTGGCGGGCGGTGGCATACGTGTCGGGGCCGAAGAGCACCAGTCGCGCCTCGCTGACGGCGGTCGGGGTGGCCGAGCGCAGCACGGTGAGGGCCTGGCGGACCGCGTCGTCGATCGGCCAGCCGTAGATGCCGGCGGAGATCAGCGGAAAGGCCACGGTGGTCGCGCCCAGTTCGTCGGCGACGGCGAGGCTGTTGGCGTAGCAGTCACGCAACAGCGCCGACCGGTCCTCGCTGGCGGACCAGACCGGCCCGACGGTGTGGATCACCCAACGGGCCGGCAACTCACCCGCCGTGGTCGCCACCGCCTGCCCGGTCGGAAGGCCCCTGCCGTAGCGGGACGCCCGCAGCGCCCGGCACTCGGCCAGGATGGCCGACCCGCCGCGCCGGTGGATGGCCCCGTCGACCCCGCCGCCACCGAGCAGGGACGAGTTGGCGGCGTTCACGATCGCGTCGACCTGCTGGGTGGTGATGTCCCCCTCGACCAGGGTGATCTCCATGTCAGTCCTTCTCGATCGACTGGCCGAGCGATCGGCGGGCCAGCAGAGTGGCGCCGGCGACCGCCGCCGGCATGATCAGCACCGCGCCGAGCGGGATGAGGAAGCAGAGGAAGACCGCCACCCCGAAGCCGAGCGCGGTGGGTCGGTCGGCCTTGAGGATCGTCCGGCGCTGCGGCAGCCGCATCCCCCGTCGGTAGAACGGTGCTCCGACCAGCTCCACGGCGAGGAACCAGCCGCCCACTGCCGCGCCGATCACCGGGACGACCGTCTGGCCGACCACGGGGATGAAGCCGGCGAGGAAGAGCGGAATCCCGACCAGCGCGGCGAGCGCCACCAGGCGTACCGAGTCGGCAAGACTGCGGCGCATCGACGACCAGAAGGGTACGTCCACCGCGCCCGGCGTGCCGCCGTACCGCTGCTCGACCTGCTCGGAGATCTTCTCGTAGAACGGGTCGCCGATGACCAGGGTGACCGCGGTGAAGCTGACCACGGCGAGCAGACCGCCGAGCCCCAGGAAGGCCAGTCCGGCGATCACCCGGACCAGGCTTCGGGCGGTGCTCGACCAGTCGTCGGCGAACGGGGTGACCAGCGCGGCGAGGTCGTCCACGAAGTACACCAGGGTGGCGAACGCGCTCACGAAGAGCGCACCGGAGATCAACGCTGGCACGACCCCGAGCAGCATCAACCCCGGGCTGCGGACATAGAGACCCAGCCCGCGCAGGAGCAGCCCCGCCCCGGCGAGGAAGCGGCCGACGACCCCGGTCACCGGGCTGGCAATTCTGCTGGCGTCCACGATCGAGCAGCGTAGCGACCGATCCGGTCCGCCGCCGGGTGGCGAGCGTTACCAGGCAGGATGGGCGGGTGCGCGCCGCTCGACTTATCTCGCTGCTCCTGTTGTTGCAGGCGCGCGGGTCGATGACGGCGGGTGAGCTGGCGCGGGAGCTGGAGGTCTCCGAGCGGACCGTCTACCGGGACGTGCTGGCGCTCTCCGCCGCCGGGGTGCCGGTCTACGCCGACCGGGGCCGCGCCGGCGGGTACCGGTTGCTCGGCGGTTACCGCACCCGACTGACCGGGCTGACCCGGGACGAGGCGGAGGCGCTCTTCCTCTCCGGGCTGCCCGGCCCGGCCGGCGACATGGGGCTCGCCGACGCGGTCGCCGCCGCCGAACTGAAGGTGCTCGCCGCCCTGCCGCCGGCCCTGCGCGACGCCCCGGCCCGTGCCGGGCAGCGGTTCCATCTGGACGTGCCGGGTTGGTTCCGGGAGACCGCGCCGCCGCCGTGGCTGACCGAGCTGGCCCGGGCGGTCTGGCGCGACCGGGTGGTGGAGCTGCGCTACCGGCGCGGTGACCGGGAGGTGACCCGGCGGGTCCAGCCGTACGGCCTGGTGCTCAAGAGTGGGGCCTGGTACCTGGTCGGCCGGGTCGACGACGACACCCGCACCTACCGGGTGGACCGGGTGACCGGGGTCGAGATCGGCGAGGAGAGCTTCGACCGCGACGAGGGCTTCGACCTGGCCGGGCACTGGCGCGAGCAGGCCGGGTTGTTCCTGCGGACCATGCTGCGGGCCGAGGCCACCGTCCGGCTCAGCCCGGCCGGTCTGCGCCAGCTCCGGCACCTGGTGGACGCCCCCTTCGTGTACGACGAGGTGGTGGCCGCCGCCGGTCCACCCGACGGGCAGGGCTGGGTGGTGGGCCGGCTGCCCGTCGAGTCGGTCCAGGTGGCGTATCACCAACTGCTGGGTCTCGGCCCCGAGGTGGAGGTCCTCGACCCACCCGAGCTACGGCGGTTGTTCACCGACGCGGCCGACCGGTTCCGGGCGCTCTACCGGTAGCCGGTGACGTCCGACGGCTTGCCCGCGTCGACCACCTCGACGATGTACCGGAATCCCTCCGGCTGACTGCCGTCGAGGTCGGTGAACCCGTACACCTTGGACAGCGTGCCGGCGTCGACGGACTGGCCGTTCCAGCGGGCCTTCTCCTCGTCGGCGGCGAGCGCGGCCACCGCGCGACCGACGAAGGCGGGTGTCTCCGAGATGAGGAAGTTCGGGTCGGTGGCGGCCCCGTCGCGCCAGTTCTCCTCGGTCACGCCGAAGTGCTCCAGCATCGCCTCGGAGCGGATCCAGCCCGGGGTGAGCGCGACCGCCGTGCAGCCGTGTGGCTTCAGCTCGTGCGCCTGGCTGAAGGCGAGCCGGTTGACCGACACCTTGGCCAGGTCGTAGAAGACCGAGAGCCGGTAGTTGTCGTCGTTGTACGCCTTGGTGCCGTCGCCCATCTCCACCACCAGCCCGCCCGGCTTGCGGATCAGCAGCGGCAGGGCGAAGTGGCTGGTGATGATGTGGGTGTCGATGGCCAGTCGCAGGGTCCGGAAGCCCGCGTCCAACGGCTGCTCCCAGACCGGCTTGTGCCAGGTGACCAGCGGGTCGCCGCCCCAGATGTCGTTCACCAGCACGTCGAGTTGGCCCTGCTCGGCGTCGATCCGGGCGACGAGGTCGCGGACCTGCTCGGGCGCCAGGTGGTCGACCTGGACGGCGATGCCCGTGCCGCCGGCCTCGGTGACCAGCTCGGCGGTCTCCTCGATGGTCTCCGGCCGGTCCATCTCCGAACGACCGGTGCGGCTGCTGCGGCCGGTGGCGTACACGGTGGCGCCGGCCGCACCGAGTTGCACTGCGATCTGCCGACCCGCGCCCCGGGTGGCACCGGCGACGAGCGCGATCTTTCCTGCGAGCGGTGGTGTCATACCCGCGAGGTTGTCAGCGATACCTGACAACCCCCGTCCGAATTGCCGAAAGCTCAGTCCACGTCGTTGAGGAAACCGGCGATGCGGTCCCGCAGGTCGGCGCGTTCCGACCAGAGGACGCCGGGCCGGTCGTACACGTGGAGGGTGGCCTGGGGTAGCGCGGCGGCGAGTCGCTCGGCGACCTCGACCGGGTGCAGGTCGTCGCCCGCGTTGGCGATCACCAGCGCCGGCGCGGTGACCGCCGCGAGGTCGGTGATGTCGCGCAACGGCGTCTGTTCCGCGAGACTGGCCAGGCTGCCGGCAAGCCCGTCGCGGAGCAGTTGGTCGAGTCGCTGCCGCAGGTACGCCCAGCCGGCGGGAGTGTTGCGCACCGCTGCGGGCATCTCGAGGGTGACGACGTCGGCGACCGCCGACGCGTCTCCGCTCTCCACAGCCTCCAACAGGTCGGTGAAGCGCTCCCCGGCGACCGGGCCACGCGGCTGGTCGAGCACCGCGGGCAGGAAGAAGACCAACTTCTCGAAACGGTCCGGGCTCTCCGCGAGCAACCGGCAGAGGGCGCCGGCACCGAGGCTCGCACCGAACGCCCGGCTGGCGCCGCCCAGATCGGCGATCGCCCGGAGGTCGCGGGCCAGGTCCGGGTAGTTCCACGGCCCGTCCGGCGCCTCGGAACGGCCGTGCCCGCGGAACTGGAAGAACACCTTGCGGCCGGTCACCCCACTGCCGAACGGACGGGTGGTGGCGATGCCGTTCCCCAGCCCGTGCGCGAACACGGTCACCGGATCACCGGTGCCGGTGATCAGCCGCTCCAGCCGTACGCCGTGCGGGGTGGCGACCAGGTCGGTCTCCGGCTCCGGCAGCGCCGGTCGGCCGGTCCGCGGCCCACCCGGGCCGGGCCCCCAGGTGCGGGGCCCGCTGTCCGGTGGGGGTGGCCAGCGAAAACCTCTCACCAGGACCCTTTGCCGTCACCGAGCTCGCGCAGGCCGACTCGGACGTCGAGGAGGTAGATCAGACCGGCGGCGATGCCGATCAGTCCGAAGAGGCTGATCGGCCCGAAGCCGAGCAGGGTGAGCACGAGGCAGACCGCCAGGATGGCGATCCAGCCACCCTTGGGAAGCGTCCCGATGGCGGGGAAGGCGTCGGAGCGCTGGGTGATCGCGTGGACCAGGGCGACGCCCTGGACGATCAGCGCGAAGACGAGCAGGATCAGCTCGATCACGTAGCGGACTTCGAACGCGAAGATCGGCGCGGCGTTGGCCATGCCGGCAAGCTTATGTCGAGGACCCCGGCTTCGTCCGACAAGGACGCCGCCGGGGTCGTCGACAGGACGACTACTCGGCCGCCGGACGGGTCCGCTTGGTGGCCCGGGGCAGCTTCGCCGACGGGGTGGCGGCCGGCTTGGTGGCCTTCGGCGCCCGCGCGACCTTCTTGACGGCGGCCGGCTGGGCCTCGGCGATCTCGGCCACGTCGGCCGGGGTCGGCACCTCGGCCGGAGCGGTGGCGGTGGCGGCCGGGGTCACGGCCTGGGTGGTCTCGATGTCGGCGTTGACCGTCTCGGCGGCCTCCAGCACACCCGCGCCGACGACCCGCTCACCCCGGGCGACGAGCGCGCCGTACGCGGCGAAGGCCCGCTCCTGGGCGGCCTGGGCGCCGGCAACCACCATGGCGGCGTTGCGGGTGGCGGCGGCGCGCAGCTTGTCGATGTCGGCGACCTCGCGCAGCTTGGCCAGGTCGGCCGACTCGCGAAGCTTGGCCAGGTCCAGCTCGGCCTGCGCCCGACCGCGCAGCGTGCCGGCGGTCTCATTGGCGGTACGCAGCGTCTCGGTCGCCTTCTGGCGCAGCTCGAAGCCGGTCAGCACGGCCCGACCACCCAGGTCGGCGACGACACGGGTGCCGAGGACGCCGACCACGGCCGGCAACTTGCGCAACTGCTCGATGGCCAACTCACCGGCACCCGCGGCGGCGTAGATCGGGGCGGGGATGCGGTTGGTCTTCGGCTCGCTCATGACGTCTCCTCTTCGGCCGCCTCGGCGGCCTTGCGGGCCGCCGGACCGGCGGCCTTCTTCTCGGGGGTGTTGGTGCTGCCCGGGGCGGGTGCGGCGCCCGCCTCGGTGACGGCGACCGACTCGATCACGGCCTCGGTCGGGGTGCCGCCTGCGGTGGTGGGACCGGTGGCGGCCAGGTTCGCCACGTCGGCGGGCTCGTCGACGACGTCGGTCGGGGTGGTCACCCCGGCCGTGCCGCCGGTGGGCCCGGTGCCGCCGCCCTCGGCGGCGGCCTGGGCCTCGGCCAGCCGGGTGTTCTCCCGGCGGAACGTCTCGTAGATCTGACTGAGGGACTGCTTCTGGGCCATCGTCAGGTCGGTGTCCACCGCGATGGCGGCGAGCACACCGTGGCCCTCCTTGTCGTCGAGCAGCCCGGCGCGCAGGTACATCGCCGGGGTGGAGACCCGCAGCGCGCTCGCCAGCTGCTGGAGCACTTCGGCGCTGGGCTTGCGCAGGCCGCGCTCGATCTGACTGAGGTACGGGTTGCTGACCCCCGCCTGCTCGGCGAGCTGCCGGAGCGAGATCTTGGCGTTGCGCCGTAGATCGCGGATGAACCCGCCGACGTCGGGAAGGTCCTTCGGTGTGGCCATGACTGCGACGCTAACCGGCCGCGCTAACTCTTGCAAGCAAAATGCTTGCCATAGTTAGCAAGGTCTCAGCGCCCCGTTTGCGCCCCGGTCCATCGGTTCCGTTACGGTCCGTCCGTGCACAAGATCACAGTCAATGGAGCAAGCATCGCGTACGACGAGGCCGGCACCGGCTCGCCCGTCGTACTACTGCACGCTGGCATCGCCGACCGGCGGATGTGGCGGGGGCAGGTGGCCGCGCTCGCCGCGCGACACCGGGTGATCGTCCCGGACCTGCGCGGCTACGGAGACTCCGAACTGCCTCCGACACCGTTCACGCATCACGACGACGTGGCGGCGCTTCTGGACGCGCTCGACCTACCCCGGGCCGCCCTGGTCGGCTGCTCCTTCGGCGGGGCGGTCGCCATCGACACCGCGCTCGCCCACCCCGACCGGGTGAGCGCGCTCGCGCTGTTCGACGCGGCCGTCTCCGGCAACGAGTGGTCCGAGGAGGCGAACGACCTCTGGGACGGCCTGGTCGGCGAGGTCGACCCCGACGACTTCGTCGCGGGCGCGGCCGGCGAGGTGCGGTTCTGGGTGGTCGGCCCGGGTCGACAGCCGGAGGACGTCGACCCCGCGCTCATCGCGTTCGCGCAGGAGATGGACCAGCGTGCCCTCGCCGCAGAGCTGGCGCTCGGCGCGGTCGAGGTGGGAGAGCTGACGCCACCGGCCATCGGTCGCCTCGGCGAGCTGAAGGTCCCGGTCCTGGTCACCGCCGGGGCCGCGGACGTACCGGACATCAGCCGGCTGGCCGACCGGATCGCCGCCGAGGTCCCCAACGCGGTACGGCTGCCGAACATCCCGGACGCCGCGCACCTGTTGCCGCTGGAGCGCCCGGAGCCCGTCAACGCCGCCCTGCTCGACTTCCTGAGCTGACCGCGCAGCTCGCAGCGAACCGTGGCCCGGCCCACCGGTCGGTGGGCCGGTGGTGTCACCAGAGCGGACGGACCGCCCCGACCGGAACTCCACCACCGAAGAGCGGCACCTCGGCGTACTCGGTCAGCACCGGGGCGTCCACGCCGAGCCGACGCAGCGCGGAGACCAGCACCGGCATCCGCGCCCGGTCGGCGCCGTCGTCGATCTTCAGCGCGACGGCGCCGACGCCCGGCAGGGCCACCGCGATCACACCCTCGGCACCGACCTTGGCCAGCAGCCCGGGAACGCCACGCATCAGCCGGGTGTCGTCGGCCTGGGTGCCACCGACGATCTCGGGGTACGCCCGCATGGCGTCGGCCACCGTCCGCGGCACCGAGCCGGGCTCGGCGTCGACCAACCGGAGGAACGCCCCGGCCAACCCGGTCAGCGACACCGCGAGCACCGGGGCACCGCAACCGTCCACGCCCACCGCCGCCGCCTGCTCACCGGTGAACTCCTCGATGGCCGCCCGCAACCGCTGCTGGAGCGGGTGCTCCGGCCGCCAGT
The DNA here is from genome assembly GCF_039871815.1 of Micromonospora sp. B9E7. Taxonomy (NCBI): domain Bacteria; kingdom Bacillati; phylum Actinomycetota; class Actinomycetes; order Micromonosporales; family Micromonosporaceae; genus Micromonospora; species Micromonospora sp. B9E7. The sequence continues at coordinate 248,241 of NZ_JBDPLX010000010.1, read as the reverse complement.
ACCCCTCCAGCGGCCAACCGGCGGCCTCGCAGGTCAGCAGCATCCCGCTGTGCTTGCCGGAACAGTTCATCTGCACCCTGGTGGGGCCACCCCCGGCGCGCAGCACGGCCTCCCGGGCCGCCGCGCCCACCGGCAGGTCGGGTGGACAGTGCAGGGCCGAGGCGTCCAACCCGGCCCGGTCCAGCAGCGCACCGACCCGGGCCAGGTGGAAGTCCTCACCGGCGTGACTCGCCGCGACCAGCGCCACGTCGGCCGGGTCGGTCAACGCCAGGCCGGCACGGAGCATCCCGATCGCCTGCATCGGCTTGCTTGCCGAGCGCGGAAAGACCGGCGAGGTCACGTCCCCGGCGGACGCCAGCGCCGCGCCGGCGGCGTCCAACACCACCACCGAGCCGCGGTGCGCACCCTCCACGAACCCGGAACGGACCACCTCGGCGAGCGGGTCGCCGCCCTCGTACGTCTTCGTCACGGGTCGGACGGTACCGACGGTCCTGTGGTGCCCGTCGGCGGGGTGACCTGGTGGTCCACCGCCCGGGTGACAGGAGCGCGGGGCAGGCCCGGCCTTACAACCCGAGCAGTTCGCGAGCCTCGGCGGTGGTCAACGGCGGGCGCTGGGCAAGCTGGGCGAAACCCACCGCGCGGGCGACCAGTTGCATGTTCGACTCCACCGGGCGACCCTTCGCGTACGTCACGGTGTCCTCCATGCCGACCCGCAGGTGCCCGCCCGTCGACAGAGCGGCCAGCAACACCGCGATGGTGCTGCGGCCGACGCCGGTAGCCGAGAAGGTGGTGCCGTCGGGCAGGTCCCGCAGCATCCGGTGGGCCGCGACCAACGTCTCGGTGGTGCCCGGCATGCCTCCCGGCACACCCATCACGAAGTCCACGTGCACGTGCCCGCCGGCCGGGAGCCCGTACCTGCCGAGGAGGCGCTGCAACGCGGACAGGTGCCCGAGGTCGAAGATCTCGTACTCCGGCACGATCCCGCGCTCCTGCATCCGGGTGTGCAGGTCGACGATGAACTCCCAGCGGTTGAGGAAGACGTCGTCGCCGAAGTTGACGGTGCCCATCGTGCAGGAGGCCATGTCCGGCCGGGCGTCGAGGACGGCCAGCCGGGCGGCCTCCGGGTCGGTCACCGCACCGCCGGAGGAGAGCTGCACGATCAGGTCGGTGCTGTCCCGCAGCGCCGCCACCGTGTCGGCCAGGCGCACCGGGTCGAGGGTCGGCCGCGCCTCGTCGTCGCGGATGTGGACGTGGATCACGGCGGCGCCGAGCGCCTCGCACTCCTTAGCGGTGAGCAGCAGCTCGTCGAGGGTCACCGGCAGCGCCGGCACCTCCGCCTTGGCCGACTCAGCGCCGGTCGGGGCCACCGTGATCAACGTCCCTGTCGTCATGCCGGCGATCCTAGACGCCCGGGTCAGGACGGGTCGATCGCCGCCGCGGTCTCGCCGATCAGCAGTGCGGCGTCGTCCGGAACGTTCCGCTTGACCACCGCGAGCGCCACCTGACCCAGCTCGTGGTGCAGCACGGCGGTGCCGACGAAACCGACCGCCCGGCCGTCGAGCATCACCGGCGTACCGGCCGTCGGCGGCTGGTCGGTGGTCACCCCGTCCAGGTGCAGCAGTACGAGGCGACGTGGCGGGCGGCCCATGTTGTGCACCCGGGCCACCGTCTCCTGCCCCCGGTAGCAACCCTTGTCCAGGTGCACGGCGGGACCGATCAGGTCGACCTCGGCCGGGATGGTCCGGTGGTCGGTGTCCACCCCGACCCGAGGCTGACGGGCGGCCACCCGGATCGCCTCGTACGCCCAGAGCCCCGCGACCGGCACCCCGGCACCGCGCAACTCCGCCACCACCTGGTCCATCGCCGAACGGGGCACCAGCAGGTCCACCCCGAGGGGGACACGTCGGGCCCAGCCGCCGATCGGCAGCGGCCGTACGTCGTACCGAGCGCTCGCCCGCTGTGGCACGGCACCGTGCGGGAACTTCGGACCCGGCACCGCCACCACGTCCGGCGCGGCGAGCCCGGTCACGCCGAGCGTGGCCAGCGCCTCCGTCGCCGCCGGCCCGACCAGCGACAACAACGCCCGCTCGGCGGTCGCGTCGCGCGGCTCGACCTTGCTGAAGAACCGCATCTTCTCCAGGTAGGTCAGCAGACCCTCGGTCGCCCCCGGCTCGGTGTCCAGCCAGGCGGTCTCGCCGTCCTCGGCGACCATGGCGTGCTGCTCGATGTGGCCGTGCGGAGACAACACCAGCAGCTCGGTGCCCTCACCGGCGGTCAGCGCGGTCAGGTGCTGCGAGGTGACGGTGTGCAGCCAACTGGCCCGGTCTTCCCCGGGCACCGCGATGACCCCCCGGTGCGACCGGTCGACCAGGCCGACCTCGGTGTCGAGGGTGCGCTGCTCGCGCAGCGGGTCCCCGTAGTGGGCGGCCACCCCTCGGACCCCGGCCGCGACGTGCGCCGCATCCGGCTGGTCGCGGCTGGCCTCGTCGATGCTCTCGACGGCCACCGCGCCCGCGATGTCGATCATTTGTCGTCCCCGTTCTCGCAGCGTACGCAGACGCCGAAGAGTGACACGTGCCCGATATCCACCCGGAACCCGCGCTGCGCGGCCAACTGGTCGGCGAGCGGGCGCAGCATCTCCGGATCGATCTCGTCGATCGCGCCACACTCCCGACAGACCAGGTGGACGTGCTGGTGCTCACCCGCCGCGTGATACGTCGGCGAGCCGTGCGACAGGTGCGTGTGGGTGACCAGGCCGAGCCGTTCCAGCAGCTCAAGCGTGCGATAGATGGTGGTGATGTTGACGCCGGCGGCGACCTCCCGGACGGCGGTGTGCACCTGCTCCGGGCTGGCGTGCCCCAGATCGAGCACCGCCTGGAGGACGAGCTGCCGTTGGGGCGTCAGCCGCAGCCCACGGGCCCGCAGCATTTCCGCGAGGGAGGATTCGGACACGCTCCGATCATAGTTCGGCATTCGCACCGGCCCCCTGCGAGTGACCGGTCGCCGCTACGCTCGGCGGTCATGGTGACGTCGTCCGTCGGCAATGCTCCGGCTTCTCCGAGCGCGCGGATCGCCGTGCTCGGGCGGGGCCTCATCGCGGCCGACGAGCCCGTGCTCCGCGGCGACGACCTGGGCGTCCTGCGCGGCGACGGGCTCTTCGAGTCCATGCATCTGCGCGAGGGCCGGCCGTGGCTGCGCGACGAGCACCTGGCCCGAATGACCACGGCTGCGGCGGCCGTCGACCTGGACCTGCCCGCCACCGACGCGCTCGTCGACCTGCTCGACACGGTACGCGCGGGCTGGCCCGTCCAGGTGGAGGGTGCGCTGCGGCTGGTCTGCACCCGAGGATCCGAGGCCGGTGGCCCGCCAACCGTCTACGCCACCCTGACCGAGGTGCCGGCGTCGTCGCGGGCGGCCCGCCGCACCGGGATCACCGTGGCGATCCTGCCGCTGGGGGTGCCCGCCGACGCGCGGACCGGGCTCGACTGGTTGCCGGCCGGCATCAAGTCCACCTCGTACGCGGTGAACAGCGCCGCCCGCCGCTGGGCACGACGGGCCGGGGTGGACGACGTGCTGTGGGTCTCCTCGGACGGGTACGCCCTGGAGGGGCCGATCGCGAACGTGGTGTGGCTCACCGGAGACACGCTCTGCACGGTGCCGGCCGCCACCACCGGCATCCTGCCCGGCACGACCGTGGCCTGGCTGCTCGCCCACGCCCAGGAGCTGGGTCTGAGCGCCGCCGAACGGATGGTCACGCCGGCCGAGCTGCACGACGCCGACGGGGTCTGGTTCAGCTCCTCGGTGCGCGGGCTCGTCGAGGTTCGGATGCTGGACGGGGTGCGCCGGGACCACTGCCCGCGCACCCCCGCCCTGCAAGCCCTGCTGGGTTTCCCCGTCTGATCAGCCGCCGACCCGGACGAGCCGGGCGGAGAGGTGCGGGCTGAGCCCGTGCCCCATGGCCGCCATCTCCTGCGCGTAGAGCAGCGCACCCTCGACGATGCCGAAGAGTCGGTGCCCGCCGGTGACCTCCTTGGCGGTCGGCGTCCGGACCACCGCGTCGGTGGCGAACTCGATCTGCGTGCCGGTGCGCTTGCCCAGGTGCAGCTCCATCACCCCGGTCGGGGTGGTCAGCACCGCCTCCAACTCGTCGGTCGCCCGACCATCCACCAGCACCGGTCGCCACCAGCCGACCTCACGGCCCGCCGGGCGGACCGGCTTGCTCTGCTCGTCCAGGATCCAGGCACGGGACTCGTAGTGCAGGAACGGCCGGCCGTCGTGGCTGATCCGAATCTCCTGGGCGTAGTCGAAGTCCTCGATGGTGGGGAAACCGCCCTTGCCCCGGCCACGCCACAGCCCGATGTAGGGCAGCAGGCCGTCCAGCGCGGGGTGCAGCTTCGGCCCGACCCGCAGGTCGTGGCTCTCCTCGAACGGGTACTCCTCGACCGGCGGCGCGTTCAGCCACGGCGGCTGCAGCGGATTCTCGCTCACAGGGCCACCTTCGTTCGCGACTGCGGGGCTCGCAAACCCGGCTCACTCCTCGCGCTCACAGGGCCACCTTCGTTCGCGACTGCGGGGCTCGCAAACCCGGCTCACTCCTCGCGCTCACAGCGCCACCTTCGTTCGCGACTGCGGGGCTCGCAAGCCCGGCTCACTCCTCGCGCTCACCAACGTCCTCTCGAAATGCGTACGGCAAGGTAGACCAGGCCACCGGCGAGCCCGCCCAGGCCAGCGACCAACAGGCTGACAAACCCGATCTCGGTAACCATCCCGACCATTCTATGCTGGGTCACATGGCCCGCACTCTCGTCGTCAAGGCCACCGCGGGGGCGGACGCCCCGGAGCGGTGCGCGCAGGCATTCACGGTCGCCGCGACGGCTGTCGCGGCCGGGGTGGACGTGTCGCTCTGGCTGACCGGTGAATCGACCTGGTTCGCGGTGCCCGGTCGCGCCCAGCAGTTCGAGCTGCCGCACTCCGCGCCTCTGGCCGAGCTGCTGCACGTCATCCTGACCAGTGGTCGGGTGACCGCCTGCACCCAGTGCGCGGCCCGACGGGAGATCGGCCCGGACGACGTGCTGCCCGGGGTCCGGATCGCGGGTGCCGCCGTCTTCGTCGAGGAGGCGTTGGCCGACGGCGCGCAGGCACTGGTCTACTGAGCACCGGGGCGGAGTGCCGATACCGGCCCGACATCTCGGGCGGCTGCCTACGATTCGGATGTGACCGAGGCGGCGGAGAGGTTCTTCGAATCACTGCCGGCGCGCGCCCCTGACCTCCTCGTCGGCCTGACCAGCGGGACCCTCCAGATCGACCTCGGCAGCGACCATCGGACCGAGCACTGGCTGGTGCGGATGCGGCCCGGTTCGGTGCAGGTCAGTCGCGAACGCGGCCCGGCCGACGCCATCTGGTACAGCAGCGAGGCCCTCTTCGACCGGCTGATCACCGGCCAGGCCCAGAGTGTCGCGGCAGTACTGCGCAACGAGAGCACGTTCAGCGGGAACGTGGTGCTCTTCCTCGCCTTCCGCCGGTTCTTCCCGAACCCGCCCGGCACCCGCGATCCCCGCGACGTGGCCCGCAGAACAGCCGGGCGTCCGGTGTGAAGGACCTCGTCAGCGTCCTGGATGGCAACACCTTCCTGGTCAGTGACCGCCGGGGAGACATCGAGCCGTCCTACGACTTCCCCACCGGGCTGTTCTCCTTCGACACCCGGTTCCTGTCCAGGTGGGTGCTCACCCTGGACGGCCAGCGGCTGCACGCCCTCTCCGTGGACGACGGCGAGTCGTACCGCACCAAGTTCTTCCTCGCCCCCGGTGAGCCCACGCACTACCTGGACGCGAAGGCGTCGGTGATCCGCAGCCGGGCGATCGTGGGCAGCTTCGAGGAGGAGCTGACCGTGCTGAACCACAGCGGCGCGGAGGTCGAGTTCACCGTCCGGATCGACGTCGAGGCCGACTTCGCCGACCTGTTCGAGATCAAGCACTCCCGCCAGAAGCGGGGTACGACCACTGCCACCGTCTCCGACAACGAACTGCGGCTCACCTACCGGCGGGAGGCGTTCCACCGGGAGACGACGGTCACGACCACCGCGCCGGCGCAGGTCGACGCCGACGGTCTGACCTTCCGCATCCGGATCGCCCGCAACGGCAGGTGGACCACCCGGCTGCACGTGTCCAGCGTCGTCTACGGGGCGCGCGGTCAGGACATCCGCGCAACCCTCCCGTACGGAGGCAGCCGCAGCGCGGACGCGATCCGGGCCGAGCAACAGGAGCTGATCGACCGGGCACCGAAGCTCGGCTGCGACTGCGAGCCACTCGCCGGGGCGTACCGGCGCAGCCTCAACGACCTGGCCGCACTGCGCTACGAGTCGATCGCCCTGGGCGTACGGCTGATCGCCGCCGGACTGCCCTGGTTCATGACCCTGTTCGGCCGGGACAGCATCATCACCTCGTTGCAGGTGCTGCCGTTCCTGCCGGAGCTGGTCCCCCCGACCATCCTGATGCTGGCCGGCTTGCAGGGGCACCGGGTGGACGACTTCCGGGACGAGGAGCCCGGCAAGATCCTGCACGAGCTGCGGTACGGGGAGACCGCCGGTTTCGAGGAGCAGCCGCACTCGCCGTACTACGGATCGGCCGACTCGACCCCACTGTTCATCATCCTGATCGACGAGTACGAGCGGTGGACCGGTGACGCCACACTCGTCCGCAAGCTGGAACCGCAGGTCCGCGCGGCGTTGCAGTGGATCGACACGTACGGGGACCTGCTCGGCACCGGCTACCTCTGGTACCAGACCCGCAACCCGGAGACCGGTCTGCAGAACCAGTGCTGGAAGGACTCCTGGGACGCCATCTCGTACGCCGACGGCCAGATGCCCGGCTTCCCCCGGGCAACCTGCGAGTTGCAGGGGTACGCGTACGACGCGAAGATCCGGGCCGCCCGGCTGGCCCGGACCTTCTGGAACGACCCGGCGTACGCCGACCGGCTGGAGCGGGAGGCCGCCGACCTCAAGCGCCGGTTCGATCGCGACTTCTGGATCGCCGACCGCGGGTACTACGCGCTCGCGCTGGACGCCGACGGGCGGCAGGTGGACGCGCTGACCTCGAACATCGGACACCTGCTGTGGAGCGGCATCGTGGACGAGTCCCGTGCCGGCAAGGTGGTCGAGCACCTGCTCGGGCCGCGCCTGTTCTCCGGGTGGGGAGTGCGGACGCTCGCCGAGGACCAGGGGCGGTACAACCCGATCGGGTACCACGTGGGCACCGTGTGGCCGTTCGACAACTCGATCATCGCCTGGGGTCTGTGGCGGTACGGCTACCGCGAGGAGGCCGGCCTGATCTGCGACACGATGCTGGCGGCGTCCCGGTACTTCGAGGGTCGGCTGCCGGAGGCGTTCGCCGGCTACACCCGTGACCTCACCGACTACCCGGTGGAGTACCCGACCGCGTGCAGCCCGCAGGCCTGGTCGACCGGCACGCCGCTGCTGCTGCTCCGGGTGATGCTGGGGTTGGAACCGCAGGGCGAACACCTGATCATCGACCCGGCCGTGCCTCCGGGGATGGGCCGCGTCGAGCTGCTGGACATCCCCGGCCGGTGGGGCAAGGTGGACGCTCTGGGCCGCAGCCGTGGTCCAACGGATGAGCCGGACGGCACCTGATCCGGGCCGGCCGCTCGGCTCAACCCGGGCAGCCGACGGTGGCGGACACTCGGGTCGCGTCCGGGCCGAGATCGGCAAGCACCGTGACCGGGCCGGCGCGGTACGCGTACACCGGGGGTTTGTCCAGCAGGGGGGCGTCGCCGGCCAGCGCGGCGAGTGCGGTCGTCGAAGCGGCCGGGCCGGGACCACCCGTGGAGCGCACGGTGTGGGCCAGCCCGCCACCCGGGCAGGGCGCGGTGACCAGTTCGGGCGTCGCGTCACTCGGCCGGCCGAGCGCCCCCAGCGCCGCGGTCAGGGCGGTGGTCTCCGGACCGGTCGCGGCGGCGGTGGCCGACGCGTAGCCCGAGCCGACGGGCCGGCAACCGGTGTCGACGACCAGGCGGACCTGGCCGTCCACGGTCGGCCGTCCCTCGACGGCCACGAACTCTCCGGCGTCGGCGTACAGCTCCGGGCCGTTCAGCCCGGACCCGACCCGGGCCCGCCAGCTCGCCGGCAGCCGTCCGGCGATCCCGGCCAGCACGGCCCGCTCGGTGCCGGTGGGCGCGAGCACGCCCACGTCCCGGCGCAGCCTCGCTCCGTCGGCGAACGGGGTGACCCGGCAGCCCTCCGCGACCCTCGCCGGACCCAACTCCAGCACACCGGCCGCCCCCGCCGCACGGACCAGCTCGCCGACCGCCCGGTCGACCACCGGGCCGGCCTGGTCGAGGGAGCGCTGCTCGCGCACGGTCGGCGGATCGTCGCGGACCGACGTCCAGGTGAGTACGGCCAGCAACACGGCCCAGGCCGCCGTCGCGGCCAGCAACCACCGCCGCCACGGCCGGCCAGGCGCCGGCGCGGCGGGACCAGCCGAAGGGGCCCAACCCGTCTGGACAGCACCGCTCACCCGGCCATGGTGTCACGCCTCCGCCGCCGAGCCGGCAGCGGAGGCATCGGCCCGGAACCGGGCGGCGGAGGCATCGGCCCGGAACCGGGCGGCGGGGGTGGGCTGTGGGGTCAGGTGGGCTGCGGTGGGTCCTGCGGCACCGTCGGCGGGTTGACCGGCCGAACGGTCGACGTCGGGCTACCAGGCGACGGGAACAGCATCGTCCGCAACTCGGCCAGGTCCAGGCAGCTCACCACTCGGCCGATCCCGTCGAGTTGTCGGAGCACCCGCTCGACCACGGCGGCGTCCGCGCTCACGCAGACCACGAGCGGAACCTCGTCACCGGACGCGCCGCCGTCACTCGCACCAACCTCGATATCCACCTGAAGATAGTGACGCATGCCGATTGATGCCATCAGCCCGTCCTGGCTCTCAGTGACGCTGAAATCGCTTACTGACGCCTCGGAAGAACGACCGGGGCCGGCCACCCGTGCGGGTGACCGGCCCCGGTCGATCAGAGCAGTGGGTCAGGCGACGGTGACGGCAACCTCGTTGACGCCCCGGCCGGCGGTGACGGCGGTGTCGCCGTTTCCGTGCCGGGACAGCGCCCGCAGCGTCCAGGAGCCCGGCGCGGCGAAGAACCGGAACTGGCCGGCGGTCGAGGTCACCACCTCGGCGGTGAACTCACCGGTCGAGTCGAGCAGCCGGACGTACGCGCCGGGCACCGGCTCGTCCTCGGCGGAGCGGACGATCCCGGTGATGACGGTTTCCTTCTCCAGGTCCAGGCTGGCCGGCAGCGGCGCGGCCTGGTCAGGCGCGGCGCAACCCGCGGCGGTGGGAAGCGTCATGATCAGGCCTCCCCGGGTTCGTCACCGAGCGCGACCGGCACGCCGACCAGCGAGCCGTACTCGGTCCAGGAACCGTCGTAGTTCTTGACGTTGCGGTGGCCCAGCAACTCCTGCAGCACGAACCAGGTGTGCGAGGAGCGCTCGCCGATGCGGCAGTAGGCGATGGTCTCCTTGCCGTCGTCGAGCCCCGCGTCGCCGTAGATCCTGCGCAGCTCGTCGTCGGACCGGAAGGTGCCGTCCTCGTTGGCAGCCTTGGACCACGGGACGCTGATCGCGGTGGGGATGTGGCCGGCCCGCTGCGCCTGCTCCTGCGGCAGGTGGGCGGGGGCGAGCAGCCGGCCGGCGAACTCGTCGGGGCTCCGCACGTCGACCAGGTTCTTGGTGCCGATCGCGGCGACGACCTCGTCGCGGAAGGCCCGGATGGAGGTGTCCGGCTCCTGCGCGACGTACTGCGTCGCCGGGCGGGTCACCGAGTCGGTGACCAGCGGGCGGGCGTCCAGCTCCCACTTCTTGCGACCGCCGTCGAGCAGCTTCACGTCGCCGTGGCCGTAGAGCTTGAAGTACCAGTAGGCGTACGCCGCGAACCAGTTGTTGTTACCGCCGTAGAGGATGACGGTGTCGTCGTTGCTGATGCCCCGCTCGGAGAGCAGCGCCTCGAACTGGGACTTGTTGACGAAGTCCCGGCGGACCTGGTCCTGCAGGTCGGTCTTCCAGTCAATCTTGATGGCGCCGGCGATGTGGCCGGTCTCGTAGGCCGAGGTGTCCTCGTCGACCTCGACGAAGACGACGCCCGGGGCGTCGAGGTTCTTCTCGGCCCACTCGGCCGAAACGAGTGCGGTGTCGCGACTCATCGAATCACTCCCTGGTGAGGATGGATGGTGAGCCAACGCGCGAGTATCGATGGATGCATCTGTCGCACCACGCGCGGGACCCAGCTGAAGGACGGGATCACGGGTTCGTGCGACGGCGCCGCTGCCGGGCGTTCGGTGGGATAACCGGAGGGTGTGAGAACCCTGTGCCGGTGGCCGCCGTCAGGCGGCCGAAGACAGCCCCGCCGTCAGATGACGGGGCGACACAGGCAGGTGGCCACGCGGCACAGGTCGACCGCGCGCCGTTTGGTGAGGTGGGTCCCCATGGCCAGGGAGCCTACCAGCCAGTGACCGTGCTGCCACTCAGCCGACCACCATCCGGGATCGCCCGGACCGCCGGAGACAACGCTGGCTGGGGAGTCAGCCGACCGAATTGATCGGTACGTTCTTCGCGTCGACGGTGACCGCCAACCCTTCCGGCAGCGGTCGAACCTCCCGCACGGTGAGCTGGAACGGCAGGTCAGGCAGGGGTACGTCGATGGAGATGCCCTTGGCGTAGTTGTTCAGCAGAGCGCGGGCCAGCGGCAGGTTCGGCAGACCGGCCGCGTCCAGGTCGTTGAACCGCAGGGCGACCGCACCGTTGTCGGCGACGGTGACGTCGGCGGTGCCGGCGACTGTCAACTTCTGACCGAGGATGTCGACGGGCGCGGTGACGGTGAGCTTGCCGTTCTGCTCGCCGAGGGTGAGCCCGGGGCGGTTCAGCAGGGCGGCGAGGCTGTCGTAGCTGATCGTGCCGGCACCGTTGACGGTGTCCGCGACGATGTCCCCCTGACCGGTGCGCAGGGTGTCCAGCGAGGCCCGGACGTTGCGGGCGGTCACGTCCAGCACCGGCAGTTGCACGGCGTCACCTTCGACCGGGGCCCGCACGTCGCGCAGATTGATGGTGATCCGCTGGTAGCGGCCGTCGAGCACCTGGGTGAGGAACGGGGTGCCGGCCACCTCCACATCGGGCTTGGCAGACTGGGCACCCTGCTTGGCGATCTCCTGGCTGACCCGGTCGGCGATGGTCCGCTCGGCCACCCCGACCGCCACCCGGTCGGCGACCACCAGCAACCCGGCCACCACCAGGAGCAGGACGACCAGGCCGATGAGCAGCTTGCGGCCGCGCCGTCGGGGACGTGCTCCGTCCACCGGGTAGTCCTCCGCCACGCCGCCTCCCGTCTTCGCCCGCCGCGCCGCGACGGGTCGTCCACACCGGTGCCGCAGCGCGGCGTACCCGTTGGTACCCGACCGGCCCCGGGCTCAACCGTGACTCAGAGGAAGAGCATGCACATGGCGTACGCGGCCGGCGCCGCCAGGGCGAAGCCTCCGAGCGGACCCTGCATGTGCCGGGCCACCCACATCGTGGGCGGTTCTCCGGCCATCAGCCGGCCCGCCTCCGCGTACCCCACGGCGAGGTCGGAGAGCACGGCGGTGACCGCCGCGACCAGGCCGATCACGGCGGCCCGGGTCGGCGTGAAGGGAGCTACCAGGTAGCTGCCCAGAAGCGCGCTGGTCAGCGTGCCGACCATCGCGCCGGCCACCACACCGGCGGCGCCGCGGGGCACCTGCGGGGCCAGCCGCGGCCACGGCAGTACGGCGTCGGTGAGCCTTGCGACCGTCAACGCGACACCGCTCGCCGTCAGGCAGACGGTGATCGCCTGGGTGCCGGCCGGGATCCGGCTCAGCACGATCAGGGTGCCGAAGGCCACCACCCCGACCACGATGAGGAGGGTGGCGCCGAGGGAGTCGGTGACCCGGACCCGGTCGACGCGGCGGACCAACTGGCCGAGCACGGCGGCGACGAACCCGCCGACGGCCAGGTAGCCCAGCGGGGCCAGCCCGGCGATGTCGCTCTGCACCGCGGCGACGTCGGCGAGTGCCGCGACCCCGGCGCTGATCCCGGCGACCACCAGCAGCGCGGGCGGACGCATGGCCATCGTCCAGGCGAGCACGAAGAGCAACTGGACGCCGAAGATGATGAAGGCGAACGGCAGCCGATGGCCGGGGCCGGACGTCTGCGCGCCGAGCACCAGGCCGACGCCGAGCAGCGCGGCGAAGCCGGCGATGGTCAACGCGAGCGGACGGTGCACCTCGACCGGGGGTATGACCTCCTCTTCCGGCTCGTCGATCTCGTCTTCGGATCGGCGGGCCGGTTCGCCGGAGCGACGGGCCCGGCGAGGCCCACCCCGTTCGCGGCGATCACCGTCGGTGGTGGCCGGACCGGTACGCGGCGCGGGCGGGTTGCCGCGCGTCGGTGCGGCGGCCGGGCCCGGGTGGGGCCCGGCGGGCCACGATTCGCGGCCGGCCTCGGGCGAGGTGGAGGGAAACACGACCCGATCGTGCCAGACCGGCGGCCGGACACGGCGGTCACGGGTTTCAGCAACGTTAAAATCTGCTCCACGATCAGGGGCAAGGTAGACAAACGGGAAATGGCCAGACGGCGCGGCCGAGGCGATCGGTTACGCTCAACCCGTTACCCCGCCCGTCAGCGACGCCGGGACCACGCAATTTCTCAGCACACTCCCCCGTGAGTGTGTCTGGTCGCGTGCGGCCGAGCGCCGCCGGGACGGAGGTGATCGTGGAGATCCTGCTGCTGGTGACCGCGCGCGCAGGCGAACCGTCGGCTGTGCTGCCGGCACTCGACCTGTTGCCGCACTCGGTCCGCACCGCGCCGCGCGATGTTCGCACCCTGGTCGCGGGCCCCAGCCCGGACGCGGTGCTGGTGGACGCCCGGTCGGAGCTGAGCGAGGCCCGAGCGACCTGCCGAATGTTGCACGCCACCGGGCTCGGCGTGCCGCTGGTCGCGGTGGTGACCGAGGCCGGTCTGATCGCACTGAACGCCGACTGGGGCGTCGACGACGTCATCCTCGCCTCGGCCGGCCCCGCCGAGGTGGAGGCACGGTTGCGCCTGGCGGTCGGCCGCCTGAGCAACGCGACGGCCGGAGCTGGTGGTTCGATCCGGGCCGGCGAGCTGAACATCGACCCCGACACGTACGCGGCCAAGCTCAAGGGTCGCCCTCTCGACCTCACCTACAAGGAGTTCGAGCTGCTGAAGTTCCTGGCCCAGCACCCGGGCCGGGTGTTCACCCGCGACCAGCTCCTGCGGGAGGTCTGGGGTTACGACTACTTCGGCGGCACCCGCACGGTCGACGTGCACGTCCGGCGACTGCGCGCCAAGCTCGGCTCGGAGTACGAGTCGATGATCGGCACCGTCCGCCAGGTCGGCTACAAGTTCGTCGTCCCGCCGTCGCGGTCCCTGTCCGAGGCGGAGCACGCGCCCCTGCCCGTCTGATCCGCAAGTCGCGCCGCCAATTTCCTGTATGCCCCTTTTGTGCAGCTTGGCAGTTTTATTCTGACTGCCGGGTTTGCCGGAGAAAGGGGCCAGGGTGCGCGCAGTCACCACGGGGGCGACGGGTCGGCCCTGCCGGCCAGCCGGGCGGAAGCCGTGACGCGGGGCGGTTCGACCGCGAGGGCGACGGGGATCGTGACGCTGGTATTGGCGGCAATGCTCGGTTCGGCGTACGCGCTGGGCCGCAGTCTCATCGTGGACCCGACACCCCGACAACCGACCGACGTCACCACGAACGCTGACGGGCCGCACTACGCCGACCAGCCCAGCGAGGGCGACCCGGACAGCGAGCCGCACCCCGGCGGCAGCAACGGTCCCACCGAGGCCGGCCAGGACGGCTCGGGCCGCGACGCCGGCGGTGACAAGCTGTTCGGCGCGCACGAGACCACCGGGTCGCCCCGGCTCGCGCTGACCTTCGACGACGGGCCGGACCCTCGGTACACCCCGCAGGTCCTCGCCACGCTGCGCGAGTTCGACGTGCGAGCCACCTTCTGCGTGGTCGGCGAGAACGCCCAGAACCATCCAGACCTGATCCGGGCGATCGTCGACGACGGACACACCCTGTGCAACCACTCGTGGCACCACGACGTCGGCCTGGGCGCCCGTTCGGCCGACGCGATCCGCGCCGACCTGCTGCGCACCAACGAAGCGATCCGGGCAGCGGTGCCGAACGCGCCCATCGTCTGGTACCGCCAGCCCGGCGGAGCCTGGACGTACCCGGTGGTGTCGGTGGCGGGGCAGCTCGGCATGACCCCACTGCACTGGTCGATCGACCCGTCGGACTGGGACCTGCCCGGCGCCGCCAAGATCACTGCGACCGTGGTGACCCAGGCCGCACCCGGCTCGGTGGTGCTGCTGCACGACGCCGGCGGCGACCGGCAAGGCACGGTGGACGCCCTGCGCCGGATCCTGCCCGACCTGACCGCGCGTTTTGAACTGGAGGCGCTGCCCACCGATCCGACCTGATCCGCAGCTTGCCCGGCGACGGTCCGGGCGGCACGACACGCAACGGATACGGTGACGGGATGAGCAGCGCGGAGCCGACCAGCGACCAGGTGACCCGGACCGACCGACTGGCACCCGGGGAGATCGCCGACGTGCTGGCCCTGGCCGGCACCGCGGCTGACACCGACGGCGCGAGCCCGCTCGACGAGCACGTCCTGCTCCGACTGCGCGACCCGGACGCCCCGGCGCTGCACCTGATCGCCCGTGCCGACGACGGCACCCTGACCGGGTACGCGCACCTGGACACCACCGATCCGGTCGGCGGGATCGGAGTCGAACTGGTGGTGCACCCCGCGTACCGGCGGCGGGGCACCGGTCGTGCGTTGGCCCGGGGCGTGCTCGCGTCGGCCACCGGGCCGTTGCGGGCATGGGCGCACGGCGACCACCCCTCGGCCGCCGCGCTCGGCGTCGACCTCGGCTTCACCCGGGCACGGGTGCTCTGGCAACTGCGCCGCCCCCTGGCTGCTCCGCTCGGCGAGCCACGCCTGCCCGACGGGGTGGCGCTGCGCGCGTTCCGGCCCGGGGCGGACGACGCGGCGTGGCTGAACCTCAACGCGCGCGCCTTCGCCGAGCACCCCGAGCAGGGGCGCTGGACCTCGGACGACCTGCGGGTCCGGCTGGCCGAACCCTGGTTCGACCCGGACGGCTTCCTGCTCGCCGAGGAGACCGGGACCGGTCGGCTGCTCGGTTTCCACTGGACCAAGGTGCACGAGCGCCCGGGCTCGGCCCGGATCGGCGAGGTGTACGTGCTGGGGGTGGAGCCGACGGCGCACGGGGGCGGGCTCGGCCGGGCGCTGACCACCGCCGGGCTGGCGTACCTGCGGGACAGGCGTGGCCTGGACCGGGTGATGCTCTACGTGGACGAGTCGAACACCGGAGCCGTCGCGCTCTACGAGCGAATGGGCTTCGCCCGCTGGTCCGCGCACATCAACTACCACCTGGGCTGACCGTCGACTGGCCACTGGCCACTGGCCACCGGCGACCGGCCACCGGCGACCGACGCCCTCGATGGCGAGGGGCGACGGGCGACGGCGGGGCGACGGGCGACGGGCAGGCCGGGTCACCGGCGAGTAACGGCCGGGCCTCGGCGACATAACAGCGAACCGGAAATATACCCATACTTCCGACAGGCGTACCCGGGTTCACTTAACGGACAACTCACCCTCAGCGAGCGGTCACCTCGACGGCCGTACGTGTTCACCTTGCGTTCACTTGCGACCGGCGAACCGGCTACCTGGCACTTCTAACTTTCGTGTCAGCCGGTCACTGCCGGTCCTCGGGCCCCGGGATCGGGGCGCCAAGTCAGACGCGAAGGGAAACCCCTCAGGTGAAGCTCCAGCGGTACGGCGCTATTGCCGGCCTCGCTCTTGCCGCGACGCTCGGTCTCAGCGCATGCGGCTCGGACAACAACGAGCCCGCCCCCGGCGCCAGCGCTTCGGGCTCGGCCGCCGCGGTCGACTGCGCTACCGGCACGCTGAACGCCCAGGGCTCGTCGGCGCAGAAGAACGCCATGGCCGAGTGGATCAAGGCGTACCAGCAGAAGTGCCAGGGCACGACGATCAACTACGAGCCCAGCGGCTCCGGCGCCGGCATCCAGGCCATCATCGCCGGCACCGCCGACTTCGCCGGCTCCGACTCCGCGCTCAAGCCGGAGGAGCAGCCGCAGGCCGACGCCAAGTGCGTCGGCGGCAAGGCCATCAACCTGCCGATGGTGATCGGCCCGGTGGCCGTCGCCTACAACGTCAGCGGCGTGGACAACCTCCAGCTCAAGCCGGCCACCCTGGCGAAGATCTTCGCCGGCAAGGTGACCAAGTGGGACGACCCGGCGATCAAGGCCGACAACCCGGGCGCCACGCTCCCGGCGACCACGATCCAGACCGCGCACCGGTCGGACTCCTCCGGCACCACTGACAACTTCACGGACTTCCTCGCCAAGACCGCCGAGGCCGACTGGACCTTCGGTAAGGCCAAGGAGTGGAAGGCCCCCGGCGGCACCGCCGGGAAGGGCAACGACGGCGTGACCAGCGTCATCAAGGGCGCAGACGGCACCATCGGCTACGTCGAGCTCTCCTTCGCCGAGAACGCCGACCTCAAGATGGCCAAGATCGGCAACGGAGCTGGTGAGTTCGCCGAACTCACCCTGGAGAACGCGGGCAAGACCATCGCCGGCGCCGAGATCACCGGCACCGGGAACGACCTCAAGATGAAGATCGACTACAACACCAAGGAGGCCGGGGCCTACCCGATCGTCCTGGCGACGTACGAGATCGTCTGCGACAAGGGTCTGGCCGCCGACAAGCTTCCGCTGGTCAAGAGCTTCCTCGGCTTCACCGCCAGCACCGAGGGCCAGAAGGTGCTGAGCGAGATCGGCTACGCGCCGCTGCCCGAGTCGGTCCGGACCAAGGTCGAGGCGTCGGTCAAGAACATCTCCTGACGAAGCTGTCTGACATCACCTTCAATCGAAGCGAGCGAGCAGATGGGTGAATCCCCTCACCGCTCGGCCGACGCCGGCACCGGTGGGACGCGCGTGACCCAGAGTCACGAGTGGCCCGCCGGTGCCTCGGCGCGTGTGGCCGAGGCACCAGTCAGCACCCGTTCCCCGGGCGGCGCCGGGCTGGGCGGCGGCGGCGCGCTGCCGCGCAGCCGGAAGTTCGGCGCCGAGCGGGCCTTCCACGGTCTCACCCTCGCCGCCGGCACGGCCGTTCTGGTCATCATCGCCGCCATCGCGATCTTCCTGATCGTCAAGGCGGTGCCGGCCCTGGGCGCCAACACCGAGAACTTCTGGTCCTACGAGGGCTGGTCCCCCAACGACACAGAACCCAAGTTCGGCATCGGCACGCTCGCCTTCGGCACCGTGCTCAGCTCGGCGCTGGCGCTGCTGATCGCAGTGCCGGTGGCGCTGGGCATCGCGCTCTATCTCTCGCACTACGCTCCCCGCCGAGTGGGCACCGCACTCGGCTTCCTGATCGACCTGCTCGCCGCCGTACCCAGCGTGGTCTTCGGCCTCTGGGGGCGGGACATCTTCATCAACCCGGTCCGGGACTTCTCGGTCTGGCTCAACGAGTACTTCGGCTGGATCCCGATCTTCGGCGGCGACGGCCCGTTCGGTAAGTCGATCATGCTGGGCGCCCTGGTGCTCGCGATCATGGTGCTACCGATCATCACCTCGCTCTCCCGCGAGGTGTTCCTCCAGACGCCGACCGCGAACGAGGAGGCCGCCCTCGCCCTGGGCGCCACCCGCTGGGAGATGCTCCGCACCGCGGTGCTCCCCTACGGCCGTCCCGGCATCATCGCCGCGATGATGCTCGGCCTCGGCCGGGCGCTCGGCGAGACCATCGCCCTGGCGCTGACCCTCGGCATCACCTTCGGCATCTCGTTCAACCTGATCGAGAACGGCGGCAACACCATCGCCGCCAACATCGCCAATGCGTTCGGCGAGGCGAACGAGACCGGCCGTGGCGCTCTGATCGCCTCCGGCCTGGTGCTGTTCGCCATCACGCTGATCGTCAACATCACGGCGCGGGCGATCATCTACCGCCGCCGGGAGTTCACGGAGTCGGCCGCATGACCACAACCGCCACCTCCCACCGCACCCGGCCGCCGGCCCAGCCCGACTCGCTGCGGGCCAAGCGGCTGCCCTGGTACGCCGCTCCGGCCATCGCCGTGGCGGCCCTGGCGCTCTCCGCCGTGATCGTCTACGGCACCGACACCGGCGGCCCGGTCCTCGTGGTCGTCCTCGGCGCGATCCTCTACCTGGTCGGGCTCTTCGCCGCGGCCAACGCCGTCGAGGGGCGCCGATCGGCCCGTAACCGCACCTGGAGCGCGCTGATCCACTCCGCTTTCGTGCTGGCGGTGCTGCCACTCGTCTCGGTCGTCTGGACGCTGGTCAGCAAGGGCGCCGAACGCCTGGACGCGGACTTCTTCAACGCCTCGATGAACAACATCGGACCACGGGACGCCAACGGTGGGGCGTACCACGCGATCGTCGGCACGTTGGAGCAAGTCGGCATCGCCACCCTGATCACCGTGCCGCTCGGCGTCCTCTGCGCGATCTACATCGTCGAGTACGGCCGGGGCAAGTTCGCCTTCGCGATCCGGTTCTTTGTGGACGTGATGACGGGCATCCCGTCGATCGTCTCCGGCCTGTTCGTGCTGGCGTTCTGGGTGCTGGTCGTGTCCCCGTGGTTCAACGACGGCCGGCCGAGCTTCTCCGGCTTCGCCGCCGCGCTCGCGCTGAGCGTGCTCATGCTGCCGACCATCGTCCGGTCCACCGAGGAGATGCTCCGCCTCGTCCCGGCACCACTGCGCGAGGGCGCCTACGCGCTCGGCGTACCCAAGTGGAAGACCATCCTGCGGGTGGTGCTGCCGACGGCGCTGCCCGGCATCGTCACCGGCGTCATGCTGGCCATCGCCCGCGCGGCCGGCGAGACCGCGCCGGTGCTGCTGGTCGCCGGCGGCGGTGCCGCGATCAACACCAACCCCTTCGAGAACAACCAGTCGTCGCTGTCCCTCTTCGTCTACCAGCAGGCCGGTGACGCGTCGAAGTACGCACCGGCACGGGCGTGGACCGCGGCACTCACCCTGGTCGCCCTCGTGCTCATCCTGACGATCGCGGCGAAGCTGCTGGCCCGTCGCAACAGGCTCAGCCGATGAACCCCGGAGGTACCACCATGGCCAAGCGCGTCTCCGCCTCGAACGTCACCGCGTACTACGGAGGCTTCAAGGCGATCGAGAACATCAACCTGACGGTCGAGCCGAAGACGGTCACCGCCCTCATCGGGCCGTCCGGTTGCGGCAAGTCGACGTTCCTGCGGTCGATCAACCGGATGCACGAGGTGCTGCCGGGTGCCCGGGTCGAGGGCAGCCTGACCATCGACGACCAGGACATCTACGACCGGGACGTGGACGTCACCGCGGTCCGGCGCACGATCGGCATGGTCTTCCAGCGGCCGAACCCGTTCCCCACCATGAGCATCTTCGAGAACGTGGTGGCCGGGCTGAAGCTCAACGGGGTCCGCAAGAAGTCGATCCTGGAGGACGCGGCCGAGAAGGCGCTGCGCTCGGCGAACCTGTGGGACGAGGTCAAGGACCGGCTGGGTAAGCCCGGTGCGGGCCTCTCCGGTGGTCAGCAGCAGCGGCTCTGCATCGCCCGGACCATCGCGGTCGAGCCGCAGGTCGTCCTGATGGACGAGCCGTGCTCGGCGCTGGACCCGATCTCCACGCTGGCGATCGAGGACCTGATGTTCCAGCTCAAGGACAAGTTCACGATCATCATCGTCACGCACAACATGCAGCAGGCCGCGCGGGTGTCGGACCGGACCGCCTTCTTCTCGATCGAGAAGACCGGCGACCCGGGCCGCCTGATCGAGTACGACAACACCCAGAAGATCTTCAGCAACCCGAGCGTGAAGAAGACCGAGGACTACATCACCGGCCGCTTCGGCTGAGCCGCTGGTTTCCCTTGTGCGAAGGGCGCCGACCGACCTGGCCGGCGCCCTTCTGCGTACCCCGACGCGGTTCCCCGCCCGGCGCGGTCCCGGCGGCGGCCCGGCACGGCCAAGATCGTGCTCGATCAAGGATGTAGTGGTCTCACCGCGCAACGGAGGCCGCTACTTCCATGTTCGAACGCGATCTTCGGTAGGAGCGGGCCTGCGGTCCAGGCCGCGCCCAAGATCTGCGCGACTACCCGGAGACTGCTGTCTCCCACGAGTCCGAGGCAGCAACATCCCTGACGTGTGCGGATCTTGACGGCCCTCGTCGAACGCGGCGCGGGCAGCGCGGGCAGTAGTCAGCCCAGGACGAAGCGGGGTGTGCCGTTCGGGGGCAGGTCCAGGCGCGGGGTTACCGGAGTGGCCGCGTCCCGATCGGCTGCTGCCCCCGCCACTCCGGCCAGGTCGCCGGCCGCCGCCACCTGGGCCAGCGTGACCAGGGTCGGTGGCAGCATGGTCAGCTCGCCGGCCTTGGCGCGGGCCAGCGCGTCCGCCGGCCGGATCCACAGCGTGTGGTCGGCCTCGCCGGAGACGTCGCGGGTCCGTTGTCCCGCCGGCAGCAGCGCGACGAAGAAGTACGTGTCGAAGCGGCGCGGCTCGAACTCCGGAGTGATCCACCGGCTCCACGGCAGCAGCAGGTCCGACCGGAGCGTGAGCTGACGGTCGGCGAGCAGCGCCGCGAAGCCCAGCCGGCGCCCCTCCAGGTCCTGACGGGCGGCCTCCCAGTCGTCGCCACTGACGTCGCCCACAACGGTCGCCGGGTCCGGGCCGGCGAGCAGCACACCCGCCTCCTCGAAGACCTCCCGCGCGGCGGCGCAGACCACCGCCTGGGCCGCGTCCGGGGCCACCCCGAGCCGCCCGGCCCACTCGCTCGGCGCCGGCCCCGCCCAGTCCAGGTGCGCCTCGGAGTCGGAGCGGTCCACCCCGCCGCCGGGGAAGGCGTACATCCCGCCGAATGTCATGGCGGCGACCCGGCGGATGACGTACACCTCGAACTCGGCGTCGGTCGGGCGCAGCAGCAGCACGGTGGCCGCGACCCGGGGCACCGCCGGGGTGCCGCCCTCGGCCTGGAACCGGCGGGCGTGCTCGACCAGCGCGGCCGGGGCGGCGAAACCGTCACTGTCGAACGTCATGCCGCGAGCCTAGTTCGCGCCGGTGCGGTCGTCGGAGCGCGCCGGGGCGATGACGCGGTCGGCTCGGTTGGGGCCGGTCGACAAGCCGGGCAGCGCGGGCCGGGCGGCGGGCGGTTCACCGGGTTCGGCTAGCGTGCCGGACATGACTCGTTGGGGCATCCTGGCCACCGGCCACATCGCCAGCCGTTTCGCCGAAGACCTCCGGCTGGTGCCGGACGCCGAGCTGGTCGCGGTTGGTTCCCGTTCCGCGGAGAGCGCGCAGCGTTTCGCCGACACGTACGGCGCGAAGCGCGCGTACGGCTCCTGGGTGGAGCTGGCCGCCGACTCGGAGGTCGACGCGATCTACGTGGCAACCCCGCACTCCGCGCACTACGAGGCGGCGATGACCTGCCTGACCGCCGGGCGGGCCGTGCTGTTGGAGAAGCCGTTCACCCTCGATCTGGCCACCAGCACCGAGTTGGTGGACACCGCTCGCGCCGCCGGGGTCTTCCTGATGGAGGCCATGTGGATGCGATTGAACCCGCTGATCCTGCGGGTGGTCGAGCTGGTCGCGGACGGGGCGATCGGCACGGTGAGCGGCGTCCGCGCCGACTTCGGGGTGGCCGGGCCGTTCGCGCCGGAGCACCGGATGCGTAACGCGGCGCTGGGCGGGGGTGCCCTGCTCGACCTGGGCATCTACCCGATCAGCCTGGCCCACCTGCTGCTCGGGGTGCCGCAGCACATCCGGTCCTGGGCGCAGATCGGCCCGGAGGGCACGGACGAGAACACCGGCATCCTGTTCGGCTACGACAACGGCGCGCTGGCGACGTTGAGCTGCGGCATGGTCGGGTTGAGCGGGCAGACCGCCTCGATCACCGGCAGCACGGGTCGGATCGACCTGCCGGAGCCGTTCTTCCGGCCGGGCTCGATCACCCTGCACCGGGCCGGTGCCGAGCCGGAGACGATCACTGCGGACATGGCCGGCAACGGCTACCAGTACGAGGCGATCGAGGTGCAGCGCTGCCTGGCCGCCGGCCTGACCGAGAGCCCGGCGGTGCCGCACTCCACGACCCTTGAGGTGATGGCGCTGCTGGACACGGTCCGCGAGCAGATCGGCGTGCGCTACGTCTGACGGGACGGGCCCCTTGTCGACGCGCGAGGCGTCGACAAGGGGCCCGGGACCGGGTCAGCCGAAGAGCGGCCGGACCAGCAGATAGGTGACGCAGGCGATCAGCGCGGCGGCCGGGAACGTGATGATCCAGGCGAGCACGATGTTGCCGGCGACGTTCCAGCGGACCGCGGACAGCCGCTTGGTCGCGCCCACACCCATGATCGCCGAGGTGATCGTGTGGGTGGTGGAGATCGGCGCCTTCAGCACCAGGGCATTGAAGTAGAGCACCGCGCTGGCCACCGTCTCGGCGGCGAAGCCCTCGGGCGGGCCCAGGTCGATGATCTTGCGGCCGAGAGTGCGGATGATCCGCCAACCACCGGCGTACGTGCCGAGCGCCAGCATGGTCGCCGAGGTCCAGAACACCCAGCCGGGGATGTGCGTCTTGCTCTCCTGGAAGCCGCCGGTGTAGAGCGCCAGCACGACGATGCCCATGGTCTTGGCGGCGTCCTGCATGCCGTGGCCGACCGACATGGCGGCCGCCGAAAGAGTCTGCGCCCAGCGGAAGCCCCGGTTGAGCTTGCCCGGCTGCCCCTTCCGGAACAGCCAGAGGATGGCCAGCATCAGCAGGTAGCCGAGGGTGAGGCCGACGATCGGCGAGAGCACCATCGGCAGGAGCACCTTCTCGCCGATGTTGACCCACTGCACGATGCCACCGGTGGACAGCAGGGTCGCGCCGACCAGACCACCGAAGAGCGCGTGCGAGGACGACGACGGCAGACCGAAATACCAGGTGATCAGGTTCCAGGCGATCGCGCCGAGCACACCGGCGAAGACCACCCCCAGGCTGCTCACACCGGTGGGCAGGGTGACCAGGCCGTCGCCGACGGTCTTGGCGACTCCGGCGCCGAAGTGCGCGCCGATGAAGTTGCCGACCGCGGCGAGGAGCAGGGCGATCCGGGGTGTCAGCGCCCGGGTGGAGACGCTTGTCGCGATCGCGTTGGCGGCGTCGTGGAAGCCGTTGGTGTAGTCGAACGCCAAAGCCACCGCGATCACCGCCAGCACGGCGATGAGTTCGGGAGTCACCGGCTCAGGACTCCTTGACGGCGATGGTCTCGACTGTGTTGGCCACGTGCTCGAAGGCGTCGCAGGCGGCCTCCAACTCGTCGGCGACCTCCTTCATCTTCAGCACCGTCAACGCGTCGTACTCGCCGGAGAAGAGCCGGACGAGCAACTGCCGGTTGATCCGGTCGCCCTCGTTCTCCAGCCGGTTGCACTCGATCCAGTAGTCCTCGAGGTCCTTCATCGACTTCAGCCGGGGCATCGCGTCGGCGGTCAGCTTGGCCTGCTGGTCGAGCACGTTGACCATCTCGTGCAGCTCGCGGGGCAGCGCCGGCAGCTCGGTCAGCCCGTACAGGTAGAGCAGGTCGCCCACCGCTTCCAGGTGGTCCATCACGTCGTCCAGCAGCGAGCCGAGCCGGTAGATGTCCTCCCGGTCGAACGGCGTGATGAAGGTCGAGTTGATCTTCTTGTACAGCTCGTGGGTGATCTGGTCGCTGTCGTGCTCGACCTCGGTCAGCCGCTCGCTGACGGACTGCACGTCCACGCCGGGCAGGGCCAGCTCGTTGAGCAGCGCGGTGCCCCGGACCAGGTTCTGCGCGGCCCTGGTGAAGAGCTCGTAGAAGGCGCCCTCGGTGGGGCGGAAGGAAAACTTCACAGCACAGACCTCGTCGCGTCGGTGGAAGGGTGGCGGTGCCCGAAGAGCGGCCGCTCGGTGAATGCTAGGAAACGACTGAACCGCGAATTCGCCGGCCCACCCCTGGCCAGGCGTCATTCACCGCTCGTTAACCTGCTGTTCATCTCGGCTGCCCCACGCGTACCCGGTCCCCCAGCACCCAGCCGTTTCCGCTCCTCGTTCACGTCGAAATCGGCAGCCGGATACCCGAGGTCGAGGGTGTCGAACGTCTCACGCAGCAGGTGAGCCACCGCCCAGTCCCGGTACCACTTGCGGTCCGCCGGCACCACGAACCAGGGCGCGGCGTCCGTGCCACACCGGCTGAGGGCCTCGGCGTACGCGGCCTGGTACTCGTCCCAGTGCCCTCGGGAGTCGATGTCGGACGGGTTGTACTTCCAGTGCTTGCGCGGGTCGGTGAGGCGTTCCAGCAGGCGCTTGCCCTGCTCGTCGTACGAGATGTGCAACATGACCTTGACCAGGGTCATTCCACCCTCGCTCAGCTCCCGTTCGAACGAGTTGATCGCGTCGTAGCGGGCCCGCCAGGTCGTCGCCGGCACCAGCGAACCGACCCGGGCGATCAACACGTCCTCGTAGTGCGAACGGTTGAACATCCCCACGTACCCCGGCGGCGGCAACTCCCGACGAATCCGCCAGAGGAAGTCGTGCCGCAACTCCTGGCGGGTCGGCGGCCCGAACGAGCGGATGTGCAGGCCCAGCGGGTTCATCGCGCCGGCCACCCGCTTGATCGTGCCGTCCTTGCCACCGCAGTCCATGGCCTGAAGCACCAGCAGCACCCGGTGTGCGGGCCGCTCCGACCCGGTCTTGGCCATCGCGAAGAGCATCTCCTGCTGCTGGCCCAACTCGCCACCGACCAGCTCCACCTGCTCTCGTGCCCAGGCCTTACGGCGTTCGCCGCGCCCCGCCGTCTCCGGCAGGCCGGGCGTGGATCGGGGGTCGATGGCGCCGAGGTCCACCGGCGCGGTGACCCGCAGCAACTCCCGCACGGAGCCGCCAGCGGGTGCCACGATCTGCCCTTGCTGGGGTGCGCTCATCCACGGATCATCGCCCACCCGCAGACCATCCGCCCGCCAAGGGCCCTCGCCGGGACGGCCGTCCGTCCCGGCGGGGCTGCCGCTGCGTGCGGTTGCGGCAAGGATGTACGCCAGGACGGTGCCGACCGGGAGGGTGGTGGGGTCGTGCGGGACCTGGCGACGGAGTTCGAGGCCGAGCGGGGTCGGCTGCTCGCGGTGGCCCACCGGATGCTGGGCAGCCGCGCTGAGGCGGAGGACGCGGTGCAGGAGACCTGGTTGCGCTGTGCCGGGGCGCTCGCCGACCCGGACGCCCGCGCCGAGATCCGTGAGTTGTCCGCGTGGCTGACCACCACCTGCGCCCGCATCTGCCTGGACGTGCTCCGCTCGGCCCGGGTCCGCCGGGAGGCGTACCCCGGTCAGTGGCTTCCGGAGCCGGTGGTGAGCCCGTTGGGCGGCGAACCGTCCTCGGACGGCTACGCACCCGACCCGGCGGACCGGGCGGTCCGCACCGACGAGGTCGGCGCGGCGTTGCTGGTGGTGCTGGAACGGCTGGCACCGGAGCAGCGGGTCGCTCTCGTGCTGCACGACGTGTTCGCGGTGCCGTTCGCCCGGGTCGCCGAGGTGCTCGGCACCACCGAGGTGTCGGCCCGACAGCTCGCCTCCCGGGCACGCCGGGCGGTCACCGCGCCGGACGTTCCGCGGCACACCGCCGACCGGGCCGAGCAACGTCGGGTGCTCGAAGCGTTCGTCGTCGCGACCGAGTCCGGCGACCTGGATCAGCTGCTCCGGGTGCTCGCGCCGGACGTGGTGCTCGTCGGCGACTCGGGCGGGCACTTCCCGGCGGCGCGGCGGCCGGTGCTCGGCGCGGACGCCGTGGCCCGCCTCACACTCGGTCTGTTCGGCCGGACCGGCCGGTACGCACAACGCGTGCTGTCCCGGCCGGTACTGGTCGACGGCGTGCTCGGCCTGCAGATGGAGACGACGCACAGCGACGGCCGGCCGATCCGCCTGGTCACCGCGTTCGCGGTGCACGAGGGGCGGATCACCGCCATCTACAACCAGCTCAATCCGGAGAAGCTCGCCGCCCTGACGCCGTTGGGCGACGACGACACCTGGCCGCCGCGCTGGTGAGCCGACCCCGCCGTGGGCGGCGTCAGACCACGAGAGCCAACCACTTGCGGTACGCGCTGGCGAACGGCTCCGTGCCGTCGCCGAGGGCTCCGAACAGCCGCTGGGCCGCTGCTTCGGCCTCGGCCACCACGTCGTCCGGGTAACCGAACCGAGCCCGGTGCTCGGCGAACTCGTCCTCGTCGAGCAGCTCCACCAGGCCGGTGGCCCGACGCCGTACCACGTCGAGGTCCAGGTCGATGAGGTTCACGGTGTCGTCGGATTCCCAGCGGGCCGGAGTGGTGATGTCGCAGTAGACCTCGCTGGTGCGGGGCGGCGGGTTGAACATGGCCGTCCACCAGGCGCGGTGAGGCACCAGCAGGACGAACGGGATCTTCTCCACCGACGGCCGGCCGTGGTAGACCGACTCGGTGCCCTCGGGCACGCCGAGCCAGATGCCGAGGTCGTCCTCGGTGAGCCGGCGGGCCGGGTAGTCGCGGTGGGCGCTGCCGTCGTACTTGCGGTAGATCACTCGGACCATGTCGCTCGGCATGATTCGCACCCTAACCGATACGGCCCAACGCGTCGTAGCGCGGCCGTAACCGGACGGGGTCGGTCGCGACGCCGGCCGGGTCGGCATCGCGCCACGCGGCGGATGGGCACGGTCGGTGTCGGCGGCGCCGGGTACCGTCGCACGGTGACTCCGCCCCGCACCGCCACCGGTTCCGCCACCCCGTCGGCCCGTGCCAAGGGGCGGCGGCGGGGTGCCCGGCCCAGTGGCACGGAGCTGCTGGCGGCGGCGGTCGGCGCCGTGCCCGGCGGCGCGGAACGCCCCGGCCAGTTGCAGATGACCACGGCGATCGAGGAGTGCGTGGCCGGCGGCGAGCATCTGCTCGTGCAGGCCGGCACCGGCACCGGCAAGTCGCTGGCCTACCTCGCGCCGGCGCTCACTGTGGACGGCCCGGTGGTGGTCTCCACCGCCACCCTGGCGTTGCAGTCCCAGCTGGTCGACCACGACCTGCCCCGGCTCGCCGACGCGGTCGAGCCGGTGCTCGGCCGTCGACCCACCTTCGCCGTGCTCAAGGGCCGCCACCACTACCTCTGCCTCGCCCGACTGGACAACTCCACCGAGGAGGAGCCGGAGGACACCCTCTTCGACGCCCCCGCGGCCCGCCCCGGCGGCGGGACGAAGTGGCTCGGTGAGGCGGGCCGGTTGGGCAAGCAGGTCGAGCGGCTGCGCGACTGGGCCGAGAAGACCGCCACCGGCGACCGGGACGAGCTGGACCCGGGCGTCGACGACCAGGCCTGGCGGCTGGTGTCGATGCCGGCCCGCGAGTGCGTCGGCGCGACCCGTTGCCCGTTCGGGCAGGAGTGCTTCGCCGAGGCGTCGCGGGCCCGCGCCCGGGAGGCCGACATCGTGGTGACCAACCACAGCCTGCTCGCGGTCGACATGCTCGCCGACCGGCACATCGTGCCGCCGCACAAGCTGCTCATCGTCGACGAGGCGCACGAGCTGGCCGACCGGGTCTCCTCCGCGGCCCAGGCGGAGCTGGTGCCGGAGCTGATCGACCGGACCGCCCGCCGGGCCCGCACGCTGCTGCGGCCGGAGACCGCCGAAGCGCTCACCGCGGCCGGTGACGCCCTCGCGGTGGGGCTGGCCGAGGCACCGGCCGGGCGCATCACCGCCGGGCTACCGACGCCCCTGCGGGAGGCGTGCACGCTGCTCGACGCGGCGACCCGATCCGCCCTGGACGCCATCGGCGACATCAAGTCCGACGACCCCGACCCGGTCCGCAAGCAGCAGGCCAAGGCTGCCCTGGACGAGCTCTCCACCACCGCCCAGCGGCTGCTGGAGGAGGGCGACCACGACGTGGCCTGGGTGGAGAAGAACGACAGCGGCAGCCGCCGGGCACTGGTGGTCGCGCCGCTGTCGGTGGCCGGCACCCTCGCCACCCACCTGTACGACGAACGCACAGTCGTCGCCACCTCGGCGACCCTGGCGCTGGGCGGCCGGTTCGACACGGTGGCCCGCGCCCTCGGGCTGGACGCTCCCCCACCCGCACCGCCGTCCCCCGCGTCGGCCGCGCTGGCCGCCCGCACCGGCCCGGGTCGTCCGGCCGCCGAGACGCCGGGCCGTCGGCTGGCCGGGGACGCGCCCCCCAGTGCCGTCGTACCGGCGACCGAGGGCCCCGGGTGGCGGTCCCTCGACGTCGGCTCACCGTTCGACTACGCCCGGCAGGGCATCCTGTACGTCGCCGCGCACCTGCCCCGCCCCAGCGTCTCCGGGCTCCCCGAGGCCGCCGGAGAGGAGTTGCTCGGGCTGGTCGGAGCACTCGGTGGTCGTACTCTCGGGCTCTTCTCCTCCCGGCGGGCCGCGCAGCAGGCCGCGGAGCTGCTGCGCGCGCGGACCGACCTGCCTGTGCTGCTCCAGGGCGAGGAGGCCCTGCCGTTGCTGGTCCGCCGGTTCCGCGAGGAGCGCGCCAGCTGCCTGTTCGGGGTGATGTCGCTGTGGCAGGGGGTGGATGTGCCGGGTGACGCGTGCCAGCTCGTCGTCATCGACCGGCTGCCTTTCCCGCGCCCGGACGAGCCGCTGGCGGCTGCCCGCGCCGCTGCTGTGGATGCCGGCGGCGGCTCCGGCTTCGCCGCGGTCAGCGTGCCGATCGCGGCGGTGCGGCTGGCTCAGGGCGTGGGGCGACTCATCCGGGCGAACGGCGACAAGGGCGTGGTCGCGGTGCTCGACTCACGGCTGGAGACGGCCCGTGGCTACGGGCCGTTCCTGCGCCGCTCGCTGCCCCCGTTCTGGTACACGACGCGCCCCGAGGTGGCTCGCGGCGCCCTGGAACGCCTGGCCAAGTCCTGACCCGCGCCCGCGTCGGGCGGGCAGGGCTAGGGGGCGTGCGCGGCGACGACCACGGCGTCGGGTGGGGTGTCCGGGACCCGTCGGGCGGCGAGCCGGCGGACCGCGGTGTTCAGCACCGCGATGAGCGGCACGGAGACCAGCGCGCCGGTGATGCCGGCGAGTACGACACCGGCGGCGATCCCGATGATCACCGCGAGCGGGTGGAGGGCGACCGCCCGTCCCATGATCAGCGGTTGGAGTACGTGCCCCTCGATCTGCTGCACGCCGATCACCGCCCCCAGGATGATCAACGCGATGCCCGGACCGCTGTCGACAAGTGCCACCAGCACCGCGACGCCGCCGGAGAGCGCCGCACCGACGATCGGGATGAACGCGCCGAGGAAGACCAACGCCGCCAGCGGGAAGGCGAACGGGATGTCGAAGATGACCAGGAAGATGCCGATGCCGACGGCGTCGATGAAGGCGACCAGGACGGTCGCGCGGACGTAGGCGACGAGCGTCTGCCAGGAGGCGCGGCCCGCGTCGTCGACCTTCCACCGGGCGGCCACCGGCAGCAGCCGGACCAGGAAGCGCCAGATCCGGTTGCCGTCACGCAGGAAGAAGAACGTCGCGAACAGGACCAGCAGCGTGCCGGTCAGCACCTCGGCAAGCGTCGCCGCGGTGCTCAGGGCGCCGCTGGTGAACCGCGAGGTGTTGTTGTTGATCCAGTCCTGCGCCTCTTCGATGTAGCGGTCGAGCTGGGTGTCGGAGAGGTGCAACGGGCCCGTCTTCAGCCAGTTCTGGATCTGCCGGACGCCCTCCGAGGACTTCTCGCTCAGTTCCGGTACGCCACGGATGAACTCGTTGACCACAAGCGTCAGCGTGCCGATCACCGCGGCCAGGCCGCCGACCAGCACCACCGCCGTCGCCAGCGACCGGGGGAACCGGGCCCGCAACAGCCAGCCCACCGCCGGCGCGAGCAGCGCGGAGAGCAGCAGCGCGATGGCCAACGGAATGATCACGATCTTGATCGTGCTGACGATCACCACCAGCGCCCAGGCCACCACGCCGATCACGATCAGTCGCCAACACCACGCGGCGGCGATCCGGAGGCCGTGCGGAACGTCGGCGTCGTCCCGACTGGACGTCGAGCTGTGCAGGTCCACCGGGGGTTCCGCGCCGTAGACCGTGGCGCTCGGCAGAGCGGCCGGCCCCGGCACGGCCGGCGACGCCACCCGGGCGGCCTCCGAGACGTTGCTCAACTCGTCGCTCGAGGTGCCCTCGTCGACGCGCGCCGACTCCTGTCGTGACTGGTAGGCGCGGCGAAGCCGCCCGCGTACCCGCTCGAAGCGGCTCAAGCGCACCTCCTGGCAGAAAACCCGGCCCGCCCACGACGACAGGTCGGACAGCATACGTCCGTTCCCGACACCGTAGGGCAGTTCCGCCACACAATGCCCCCGTCACCACCGGCGTAACCACCGGCGGGCCACCGTCGGCCACACGGTAGCGTCTGCGGCGTGACCGCCGACAACGATCTCGACGCCGGCCTGCCGATCCGCCTGCTGCACGACCGCGTGCTGGTGCGGATGGAGGGCAGCGAAGGCGAACGCCGCTCCACCGCCGGCATCGTCATTCCGGCGACCGCCGCGGTCGGCAAGCGCCTCGCCTGGGCCACCGCGGTCGGGGTGGGGCCGAACGTCCGCGCCATCGTCTCCGGCGACCGGGTGCTCTTCGACCCGGACGACCGTTCCGAGGTCGAGCTGCACGGTCGCGGGTACGTGCTGCTCCGCGAACGCGACGTGCACGCCGTGGCCGCCGAGCGGATCGAGAACGACCCGACCGG
The DNA here is from genome assembly GCF_039871815.1 of Micromonospora sp. B9E7. NCBI lineage: Bacteria > Bacillati > Actinomycetota > Actinomycetes > Micromonosporales > Micromonosporaceae > Micromonospora > Micromonospora sp. B9E7. The sequence continues at coordinate 217,417 of NZ_JBDPLX010000010.1, read as the reverse complement.
CCTCTACCTCTGACGCTCCCTCCCCTGCCGCGCACCGTTTGCCCGGCCGCACGACGGGAAGCCATCCGGCGACCGTGGCCCTGGGGAGGGACGATGCCGATATTCGTGAAGAAGCTGTTGACCTGGGGCAGCGTCGCGTTCTTGATCTACTTCATGGCCTTCCGGCCGGACGGTGCCGCACAGATGTTCCGAGCGATCGGGGCCGCGTTGATCGCGATGTTCCAGGGGTTCGGTGACTTCCTCACCTCGCTGATGACCTGAGCCGCCCTTGACCTGAGCCGCCAACCGGCGGCCACCAGCCGTCAGCTGTGACCCGGGGGCCAGGGCGCGGGCGGTCGCAGGCCGGGCCAGCCGGGCGGGGGGTATCCCACCGGCGGCGGGGCGGGAGCCAGCACCACCGGAATCGGCACCACCGGCTCCTCCGGCGCGTCCACCGGACGCTGGGCGCCGTCCGGGAAGCGCAGGTGGTAACGGCTGCCGTCCCAGATCCCGGTCGGAGCCTGCGGATCCCGACCGACGAAGACCGACCGGTACGCGCTGATCGCGTCCAGCAACTCCCGCTCCTCCCGGGCGGTCCGTTCCTGGTCGGCGGCCTTTCGGTCCAGGCCACGCAGAGTGCCGTCGCGAAGCAGGGCCAACCGGGTGGCGGCGGCCTGGTAACCGCGCATCGCCCGCACCCCGGCGTCACCGGCCACCCGGCGTGCCCAACTGCGGGCCGCGTGCCGGCGGCCGAGGCTGCTCAGCGCGGCCACCTCGGGCGGGCTCAGCCAGCCGGCGCGCACGTAGTCCGGCAGGACGCGCTCGGTGAGCCGCCCCTCCCAGGCGCGCAGCCACACCGCCAACCCCACCGTGCCGAAGAAGACCGGCACCATCAGGCCCAGGAAGCCGTACAGCATGATCACCGCCTCGCCGGTGGCCTGGGTCAGCGTGGGCAGCAGGTTCCACGTGCCGTGCAACATCATCGCCAGCAGCAGGCCGGCGATCGGGGCGAGCACCCGGACCCGCCGGTCGGCCGTCCGCGCCGCGATGCCCAACCCCACACCGGTCATCGAGGTGAAAAGCGGATGGGCGAACCCGAACAGCAGGATCCGCAGGATGAAGATCGCGATGACCTGCTGGATGCCGGTCGCTGGGCCGTACCGGTCGACTCCGGACGCGTAGCCCAACCCGCCCAGGTAGAGGATGTTCTCCACCATGGCGAAGCCGACCGCGGACAGCCCGCAGTAGACCAGGCCGTCGGTGATCCCGGACCACTCGCGACGGCGGAACACCAGCAGCAGGATCGGGCCGAGCGCCTTGGTCGACTCCTCGATGAACGGTGCCACCAGCACTCCGGTCAGCGCGGACGGCAGACCCCAGTCGGCGAAGCGGCCGGCGGCGAAGTCGTTCACGGTGAGCGAGGCGGCGGTGGAGACGAACGCGCCCCAGGCGAAGCAGAAGATCAAGTATTTCAGCGGCTCGGGTTCGTACCGGTCCAGCCAGAGGAAGCAGGCGACCAGTACCGGCACCGGCAGGACGGCGGCGGCCACCCCGATCAGCAGGGCCTGCACACCGAGCGACTGGCCGAGCGTGAAGACCATGAACACCGCGCAGGCGGCGATGAGCAGCACCACCCCGGCCAGCGCCAGGAACCGCCGCCAGCCCAGTCGGCGCCGCGGCATCCGGGGCGCCTCGCCGACGGACGGGGCTGGGGGTGCGGGCGGCGACGGCAGGGGTGAACCGGGCGGGGTGTCGGCCATGCGGTCAGCGTAGCCATCCGCCGCCGGCTGGTCCGGTCGCATCGGTAGCAGTTATGCTGCCGGCAGGTCACGAGTGCCAGCGCGAAGCCCCGGCTTGCTGGCCGGCAACCCTCGTCGAGTTCGCGGTGGGGTGCCCCGGGTGATGACCGGGCCCAGCCCGATCGGTGTGCTGGGCAAGCGCGGACCCCGTCCCGACAGTGCACCCGGGGTCCCTGACCCCGGAGGTTCCGGCGTGCCCGTCACCCTGCTCCCCTCGCTGCCCACCCGCTTCGACGCCGCGCCCGAGCCGGCCTCGTCGGGGCCGCTCGACGTCCTCGGCGTACCGGGCGAGATCAACCTGGACTACGCGGCCAGCGCGCCGTGCGCGCGGGCCGCCGCCGACGCGGTGGCCGAGCTGCTGCCGTGGTACGCGAGCGTGCACCGTGGGGCGGGAGCCCTGTCCCGACGCTGCACCCTGGCCTACGAGCAGGCCCGGCAGACGGTCGGTGACTTCTTCGGTGCCCGCGCCGACGATCACGTGATCTTCACCCGCAACACGACCGACGCGCTGAACCTGCTGGCGCGGGCCCTGCCGGCCGGTACGACTGTGGTCACCTTCGCCAGTGAGCACCACGCCAACCTGCTGCCCTGGCCACGCGGCTCGGTGCGGTTGCCGGTGCCCACCGACCCGGACGCGGCGGTACGCGACCTCGCCGCGGCCCTCACCGAACTGCGCCGGGGCAGCAACCCGGCGCTGCCGGTGCTGGTCGCGGTGACCGGTGCCAGCAACGTGACCGGGGAGCGGTGGCCGGTCGCCGAGCTGGCCCGGGTGGCGCACCGGCATGGCGCCCGGATCGTGCTGGACGCCGCGCAACTCGCCCCGCACGCCCCGGTCGATCTGCTCGCGCTCGACGTCGACTACCTGGCCGTGTCCGGCCACAAGCTGTACGCGCCGTTCGGTGCGGGTGTGCTGGTCGGCACGGCGGACTGGCTGGACGCCGCACCGCCGTACCTGGCCGGGGGCGGCGCCACCAGCCACGTCGGACCGGCCACCCACGACGTGAACTGGGCGACCGGCCCTGCGCGGCACGAGGGCGGCACCCCGAACCTGCTCGGCGCGGTGGCGCTGGCGGCCGTGTGCGCGGCGCTCGGCGACGCCGACCGGGCCGCGCTGGCCGCCCACGAGCAGGCGCTGCTGACTCGACTGCGGACCGGCATCGCCGCTCTGCCGCACGTCGTGGAGCTGCGCACCTTCGGCCCGGACGCGCCCCGCGTCGGGATCGTCTCGTTCGTGGTCGCCGGCCGGGAATCCGGCGACGTGGCCGCGCGGCTGGCCGCCGAGCACCACATCGGCGTACGCGACGGGCTGTTCTGCGCCCACCCGCTGGCCCGGCGTCTGCTCGGCGAGGCGGCGGGGCGTACCGGTCGGCGGGACCTGCCGCCCACCGCGCTGCGTGCCAGCATCGGGCTGGGCAGCACGGCGGCCCAGGTGGACCGGCTGCTCGCGGCGCTCGCCGAACTGGGCTGAGGGCTCGCGCGGCCCGACGCGTCGCGATGTTAGGAAGGGCCCCCTCCTATACATGAGGCGTTAAGGAAGGGCCCTTCCTTGCTCAGCCGACGGGTGGGGCGGTGGGCGGTTTCGGCGTCTCGTCGGGTGTGGCCGGCTCACCGACCGGCCGCTCCTGCTCCCCGAAGGCGGAGCGGATCCACCGGTTCGCCTCCTCCTGCTCGATCCCGGAGGCCACCAGCAGGTCGCTCGCGGTGGTCCGGATCTGGGCGACCACCACGCTGCCGGAGAAGCCGACGCCGGCCCCGTACGCCCGGCCGGCTTCGCTGACCGCCCGCAGGGAGCGCTCCCGGGCCTTCTCCGGCTCCTCCCCAGCGGCGAACTCGTGCTTGAGCAGCCGGACCGACTCGGCGAGGTGACCGATCGCGTCCGGCATCGGATCGGGCACCGGCTCGTCGTCCTCGATGAGGGTCACCGACCGGCGGATCAGCGTGCCGCTGTTACGCATCGCCCGGTCGATCGGGTCGGCCGCCTCCGCGTAGTGGATCAGTTCACTGCGGCGGTGCCAGCGGGCCGGGGAGAGGGTGGCCGTCTCCTTCGCACCCTCGATCGCCTCGGTCAACGTGGCCAGTTCCTCCTTGTTGTCGCGCAGCCGGTCCAGCGCCCGCTGGATGCCGGCGCGGTCCCGACTGCGTAACCCGTCGGCGGTGACGTCGAGTTGGGTGGCGAGCAGGTCCAGCGCCGGCCGGGCGGCCCGGTTGATCACCCGCAGCGGGTTCAGCGGAAGCAACACCGCCGTGACCAGCAGCGCGATCCCACCGCCGAGGAACGCGTCGACGAAGCGGGGGATCTCCAGGTTCTGGGTCGACGGGCTCAACGTCACGATCAGCACCGCCGTGGCCGCCGCCTGGATCACGATGGCCACGCTCGCTCCGGCGAAGATGGTGAGCAGGATCGCCACGGTGACCACCAGACCGAGCTGCCACGCCCCGGTGCCGAGCAGGTAGATCAGGAGGTCACCGACGGCCACCCCGACCCCCACCCCGACGATCAGCTCCATGGTCCGGCGGAACCGCTGGCCGACCGACGCGGCCAGGGTGCCGACCGCGGAGATCGGCGCGAAGACCGGTTGCGGGTTGCCGAGCACCTTGTGCGAGATCAGGTACGCGAGCCCGGCGGCCAGCCCGGCCTGTACGGCGAGTCCGCCGGCCATCCGTACCCGGTGCAGCCGGTCGTGCAGGGTTGCCCGGCCGCGATGGCGCAGTTGTTCGGTGGCCTCGGCGATCCGCGCGCCGTCGATGTCCACCAACCCCTCGCGCAGCGCGGTACGTCGCACCATCGGCTGTCGCTTGTCCCGGGCCACGGCCATGGGCGCGACTACCCGTGGTGGGCCGACTGAATCCTCCCCTCCCGCGCGTCGCGGGCGGATGCGGCAGACTCGGACGGGTGGTTGATCTGCTGGACCGGTGGCGGGCGGTGACCCGGGGCGCTGGCGCGAAACCCGACCCGGACACGACCCGGGCCGGGGAGCAGGTGATCGCCCGGTGGCGGGAGCCGCACCGGCACTATCACACGCTGGCCCACCTGACGGCGGTGCTCGACGTGGTGGACGAGTACGCCGACCTGGCCGCTCGGGCCGACCTGGTCCGGCTGGCGGCCTGGTTCCACGACGCCGTCTACGACCCCCGAGCCGCCGGTCACGCCAACGAACGCGACAGCGCCGCGCTGGCCGACGAGGTGCTCACCGGGCTCGGGGTGCCGGCGCCGACGGTGGCCGAGGTGCGCCGGCTGGTGCTGCTCACCGCCGGGCACACCGTGGCACCGGACGACCGGGACGGTGCCCTGCTGTGTGACGCGGACCTCGCCGTGCTGGCCGCGCCGCCAGCCAACTACGAGCGGTACGCGGCGGCGATCCGCCGGGAGTACGCCCACGTGCCGGAGCCGGCCTTCCGGGCCGGGCGGGCCGCGGTGTTGACCAACCTGTTGGCGCTGCCCACGCTGTTCCGGTGCCCACCGCTGGCGAGCCGGTGGGAGGAGCCCGCCCGGGACAACGTGCGCCGCGAGCTGGCCGCGCTCACCGGGGAGCCGGAGAACGTGGGCTGACCAGGTGCTTCGGGCGACGCAGCCCGGCCGTGCGGAGCAACCGGACCAGTTCCCGGCTCGGCACCACCTGGGCACCGAGCCATACCGCCGCCGCGAACCGGTCGGCCGGGATGTCGTAGTGGTCCCGGTCGAAGCCGCGTCGGGGCGCGCCGAGCGTCTCGGCGAAGGCGTGCAACTCGGCGTACGAGACGTCGCTGATCAGGTGCGACCAGAGCCGACCGCGCCACGGCCAGGCAGGCCGGTCCAGGTAGAGCATGGTGCCCAAGCTATCCCGCACAGTCGATCATGTTGATGATCGCCGGCCGGCGACCTAGCCTCGGCTGCATGGCCCCCACCGATCTCCTCGACGACCTGCGCGACGCGCTCGGCGACGACGCCGTGCTCACCGACCCGGACCTGCTGCGGATGCACCAGCGGGACGAGGCCGACCTGTGCGCCGCCGGCACCCCGCTCGTGGTGACCCGCCCGCGCAGCACCGAACAGGTGGTCGCCGTGGTGCGGGCGGCGGCGCGGCACGGCGTACCGGTGGTGCCGCAGGGCGCGCGGACCGGGCTGGCCGGCGCGGCGAACGCGGTGGACGGCGCGGTGGTGATCAGCACCGTCGCGATGGACGAGATCCGGGAGATCGACCCGGTGAGCCGGATCGCGGTGGTCCAACCCGGCGTGGTCAACGCGGCGCTGGCCGGGGCGGTGGCCAAGCAGGGGCTCTGGTACCCGCCGGACCCCGGTTCCTGGGAGTCGTCGACGATCGGCGGCAACGTGGCCACCAACGCCGGCGGCATGTGCTGCGTGAAGTACGGCGTGACCACCGAGTACGTCCTCGGCCTGGAGGTGGTGCTCGCCTCCGGTGAGGTGCTGCGCACCGGCCGGCGTACCGCCAAGGGGGTGGCCGGTTACGACCTGACCCGGCTCTTCGTCGGCTCGGAGGGCACTCTCGGCGTGATCACCGAAGTGACCGTGGCGCTGCGACCCGCGCCGGCCGACTCGCTGACCCTGGTGGCGGTCTTCCCGTCCACCGCCGCGGCCGGCGCCGCGGTGGCCGAGATCGCGGCTCGTGGGCTCACCCCCAGCCTGTTGGAGCTACTCGACCAGACCCATCTGCGGGCGATCGAGGCGTACCAGCCGATGGGGCTGCGCACCGATGCGCAGGCGCTGCTGCTGGCTGCGGCGGACACCGGCCCGCGGGCCGCCGACGACCTGGCCGGCTTGGCCGGGGTGTGCGAGGCGGCCGGCGCCGACGAGGTCTACGCGGCCACCGACGCGGTGGAGGCGGCGGCGCTGCTCCAGGCCCGTCGGCTGGCGCACCCGGCGATGGAGAAGTTCGCCGCCGACGCGTACCCGGGTGGCAACGGCGGTCTGGTGATCGACGACGTGGCGGTGCCGCGTGGTTCGCTCGCGGCGCTGCTGGACGGGGTAGCCCGGATCGCGGCGGAGTGCGAGGTGCCGATCGGTGTGGTGGGGCACGCCGGGGACGGCAACATGCACCCGAACATCGTGGTCGACCGGGCCGACCCGGCGAGCGTGGAGCGGGGCCGGCGCGCGTTCGACGAGATCATGCGGCTCGGCCTCGACCTGGGTGGCACGTGCACCGGCGAGCACGGGGTGGGGCTGCTCAAGCGGGACTGGCTGGCCCGGGAGATCGGGCCGGTCGGCGTCCGGGTGCACCAGGCGATCAAGTCGGCGCTCGACCCGGCCGGTCTGCTCAACCCGGGCAAGGTGCTCTGACCGGCTGCGGTCAGCCCTTGACCTCGGCCGGGGTCGCCTGGGTGAGTAGCAGCAGGATCTCGCCGGCGACCGGTGTGCGCTCCTCGCCCGGGCAGTCCTGCGAGGTGACCAGCCCGGCCGAGGTGATGAGGCTGGACGTCAGCGCGTCGATGCAGGTGGTCCGGTAGCGCCGGGCCTGGTCGGTCTCGTCGGCCAGCGCCGGGTTGGCGAGCAGCACCTGGAGCCGTTCGGTCAGCTCCGGGGCGAGGGTGCCCCGGGAGGTCACGCCGTCGCCGGCGCAGTCGAGGCACTGCCACGCGCCGTCCCGCTCGACGCTCAGGGTGCGCAGTGGGCCGTCCTCGCCGAGCCGTTGGAGCAGGCTGACCTGACCGGCGGCAACGGTGGTGGGGATCTCCAGTTGCGACCCACCCCCCGCCACGGCTGAGGTCGGTTGCGCGACTGTTTTACCCGGCTCGTCACCGCCGAACAGCGAGCACCCGGCCAGGGCACCGGCGAGCGCGACGGCGAGGAGGGGTGGGAGCAGACGGGGGCGCGCGCGGGGTAGCACGCGCGGAAACCTACCCCACCGTAGGTAGCGTTCGAAACCACCATCCGGGTCGGTATCGATGGTTACCCATTGGTAACGTCGCAATTCGTCATCGAGCGGACGACCGCAGCTCCGCCTCGTCGTCGCCACCCCGGTCGGCCGCGTAACCCCGGACGTCCGGGGCGCCGAGCCGGGCCGCGTCCGCAGCCGCGTCGTCCGGCATCAACTGGGACTGCCGCTCCGCCTCCACCCGGGCGCGGTAGTGCTCCACCTCGCGGGCCCGGGTGGCCGCGTCCCAACCGAGCACCGCGCCCATCAGTTCGGCGGCGTGCTCCGCCGACTCCAACCCCCGATGGCTGGTCTCGAACGAGATCCGCGTCCTCCGGGTCAGCACGTCCTCCAGGTGCAGCGCACCCTCGGCTCGCGCCGCGTACGCGACCTCGGCCGCCAGATACTCCGGAGCACCCGCCAGCGGGGACGCGAGCAGTGGATCGGCGTCGACCAGCGCCAGCAGGTCCAGGGTGAGGCTGCCGTACCGCTCCAGCAGGTGCTCCACCACGCCCACCGGCACGCCGTGCCGGCGAGCCAGGTCGGCCCGGTCACGCCACATCGCCGGGTAACCGTCGGCACCCAGCAGCGGCAGGTCGGCGGTGCGCGACGGGCGGGTGCCGCCGAGGCGGCGGGCCGCACGGTCGACCACGTCGGAGGCCATCACCCGGTACGTCGTGTACTTGCCGCCGGCCACCAACAGCAACCCGAGCATGGGCTCGAAGACCGCGTGCTCGCGGGAGAGCTTCGAGGTCGAGTCGGCCTCACCGGCCAGCAGCGGCCGCAGCCCCGCGTAGACGCCCTCGATGTCGGCGGTGGTCAACGGCCGGTCCAGCACGGTGTTGACCTGTTCGAGGAGGTAGTCGATGTCACTCGCGGAGGCGGCCGGGTGGGACCGGTCCAGCCGCCAGTCGGTGTCGGTGGTGCCGATGATCCAGTGCCCGCCCCACGGGATGACGAAGAGCACCGACTTCGCCGTACGCAGGATGAGCCCCGTCTCACCGGTGATCGCCGAGCGGGGCACCACCAGGTGCACCCCCTTGGAGGCGCGCACCCGGATGCCGGGCCGCAGGCCCACGTCGTTGAGCATCCGGGACATGTCGTCGCTCCACACACCCGTGGCGGCGATGACGGTGCGGGCGTGCACCTCGAACTCCGCGTCCGGTGAGCCCGCCGGTGCCTCCAGGTCGCGTACGCGGACGCCGGTCACCTCACGCGCCTGCCGGATCAGCCCGACGGCACGGGCGCTGCTCACCACTGTCGCGCCGAGGCTGGCGGCGGTGCGGGCCAGGGTGACCACCAGACGTGCGTCGTCGACCTGCCCGTCGTAGTAGCGGATCGCCCCGGCCAGCGCGTCGGCTCGCAGACTCGGGAAGATCCGCCGGGCGCCCTCCCGGGTCAGGTGCCGGTGCAGGGGCATCCCCCGGCCGCCGCCGAACAGCCCAGCGAAGGCGTCGTAGGTGGCCACGCCGGCACCGTAGTACGAGCGGCGGAAGATTCGGCCCGGCAGGTCGCGCAGGCCCCGCCCGGCCGGCAGCGGCACCAGGAACGGCACCGGACGCACCAGGTGCGGCGCGAGCCGGGTGGCGAGCAGGCCGCGCTCGGTGAGCGCCTCGTGCACCAGGTTGAACTCCAACTGCTCCAGGTAGCGCAGGCCACCGTGGATGAGTTTGCTGGACCGGCTGGAGGTGCCGGAGGCGAGGTCGCGCGCCTCGACGAGGGCCACCTTGAGGCCCCGGGACGCCGCGTCCAGGGCCGCACCGGCACCGGTCACCCCGCCCCCGATGACCAGCACGTCGAAGCGCTCGGCGCGCAGTCGACGCAGGTCGGAGGCACGGCGGACCGGCGACAGTTGGCCGGCGGCGGATCGGGAGACATTGGGGTCACGCACCCGTCCACCGTAACCCCGTGCCAGCCTGTCGACATTCGTCGCCCGACCGTGCCGTGCTCGCATCCACCCCGCTCGGACCGGCGTAGCCGCCCCTCCTGCCTTGGTCAGGTGATGGAAAACAGGTGCCTGCGACGATCAGGACCTACTTTTCATCACCTGATCACTGCGGGCCTCCATCCGTCCGCGACGCGATGTCCGGGTCTAACCGTTCGACATTGGTCGTAAGGTTCTCGGATGCACGGTGAGCCTGCGCACCACGAACTCAACGATCGCGGTTCCCCCTGGCCGGTGGTCGTGGCCGTGCTGGTCGGCTGCTGGACGGTCGCGGTCACCGTGGCCATCCAGTCCGGCGGTTGGGTCACCGATCAGGTACTGCTCGGGTTCGGACGGGACCGGGTCGGTTGGCTCTGGCCCGTGCTCGGGCTGGTCGCCGTCGTGCTGGTGGGCACGCCCGCCCTGCTGCTGGCCGTGCTGCCCCGCTCGACCACGGTCCGGGCCACCGGGCGGGTCTGGCTCGTCGGGGCCGTCGCGCTCGCGGTGTTCACCGCGCTGCGGGTCGTGCCGCCGGTGCACCACGAGGCGTACCTCGCCGCGCTGGCCGGCCTGGCCGGACTCACCGCACTTGTCGTGCGCTGGTCGGCGCGCCGTGGGACGTACCCCGGAGCAGCTGACGCGGTCGTCGGCGCGGCATCCACCGAAGACAGCGACGCCGCGCGGACCGGGGCCGGCGGGGCCCCACGGGTCGAGGCCGGCGACGTCGCGCAGACCGGGGCCGAGCCGGCCGGGCACGCACGTCGGCCCGGTGCGGTGCCGCTGCTCGCGGTCGCCGCCGGGTTGGCGATGCTGCTGCCGTGGGCCTGGCTGGGCGCGCTCGGCGGGCTCCTGGAGACCGTGCTCGCGCTGCTGGCGTCCGCCGCGCTCGGAGTGCTGGCCGCGACCCTGTTGGACGCCACGTTCTGGTCCCGGTTCGCGGTCGGCCGGCCGCCCCGGCCGGCTCGGCTGGTGCTGGTCGGGGGCCTGGTCGCCGGGGTGGCGCTACTCCTGCTCGCCGCCGGCACGGGCCAGTCCGGTGCACAGTTGCCCGCGCTGTGGACCCTGCCGCCGGCGGGTTTCGCACTGGCCGCACTGTGGGCCGCTGCCTGGCGGCCCACCGTCGACCCGGCCGCCTCCGTGCGCGCCGGCCGGACGGCGACCGGTTGGCTCGTGGGCCTGGCCGCACTCGGCCCGCTCGCCTTCACCGACCCGGAAGAGATCACCCTGCTGCTGGTCGGCACCCGGGACGTTCCGTTCTGGGTGGCGGCCGCCGCCGGCGCCGGGCTCGCCGTCGCCGTCCTGGTCGCCATCGGGTACGCGGTGCTGCTCGCCCGACCGTCGGCGCGTACCCCGAGCCGTCGGTTCGCCGCAGCGACCGCCGTGGTGCTGTTGGTGGCGTTCGGTGTGGTCGACCTCGGCCCCGGCCAACCGGGTCTGTACGGCGAGCGGCTGCTCGTGGTGCTGCGCGCGCAGGCGGACCTGACCGGTCTGCCGACCGGCGCGGCGGGTCGGGCCGGGCGGGATGCCCGCGCGACGGAGGTCTACCGGCGGCTGGTGACGACCGCCGAGCAGAGCCAGGCCGACCTGGTCCGGGAGCTGACCCGGCTCCGACTCGACCCGGTGTCGTACTACCTCGTGAACGCGGTCGAGGTGGACGGCGGCCCGGTGGTGCGCGCGTGGCTCGCCCGCCGGCCGGAGGTGGCCCGGGTGCTGATCAGCCAGCGCCTCCGACCACTGCCGGCACCGGCCGGGCAGAGCCGGGGCACCGCGCCCAAGCCCACCGGTCCGGAATGGAACATCCGCCAGATCGGCGCCGACCGGGTGTGGTCCCAGCTCGGGGTGACCGGCGCGGGCATCGTGGTCGGCAGCTCGGATTCGGGGGTGGACGGCACCCATCCGGCGCTGCGACCCGGGTTCCGTGGCGGCGACGACTCCTGGTACGACCCGTGGGACGGCACCCGCAGCCCGACCGACCAGGGCGGGCACGGCACCCACACGGTGGGCAGCGCGGTCGGGCGGGACGGCATCGGGGTGGCACCGGACGCGCAGTGGGTGGGCTGCGTCAACCTGGACCGCAACCTCGGCAGCCCCGGGCACTACCTGGACTGTCTCCAGTTCATGCTGGCACCCTTCCCGACCGGCGGCGACCCGTTCACGGACGGCCGCCCGGAGCGCGCCCCGCAGGTGCTGACCAACTCGTGGGGCTGCCCGCCCATCGAGGGTTGCGACCGGGGCGTGCTGCGGCCGGCCACCGCGGCGCTGGACGCCGCCGGGATCTTCGTGGTCGCCGCAGCCGGCAACACCGGGCCGTGGTGCGCGTCGATCGACGACCCACCAGCCCCGTTCCCGGACGTGCTGACCGTGGGGGCGGTGGACTCGCAGCGACGGGTCGCCGAGTTCTCCTCGCGCGGGCCGGTTCCGGGCAGCCCGGGTAAGCCGGACGTGCTCGCACCGGGTGTGGGGGTGGTGTCGGCCATGCCGGGTGGCACGTACGCCGCGTTGGACGGCACCTCGATGGCGACCCCGCAGGTGGCGGGGGTGGTCGCACTGATGTGGTCGGCGAACCCGGCGCTGGTCGGCGATGTGACCCGGACCCGGCAGATCCTGCGGGACACCGCCACGGCGGCCACGCCGACCTACCGCTCCAGCAACCCGTCCGACGCCTGTGGTGCTCCGTCGAACATCACCGGGGCCGGTCAGGTCGACGCCTACGCCGCCGTTGGCGCTGCCGCGGGGGTGCGACCCGGTACCCGGTGATCTAGGGTCGGCGACCATGGACGCCGAGATCACCGTCACCGAGCTGAGCGCCGACCTGGTCCCCGCCGTGGTGCGGCTCTGCGAACAGGCTCTCGACCTGCCCGAGGACGCCGCCGAGGCGGCCCCCATCGTGGACGTGCTCTGGCCCCGGGCCACCGCCGGCCGGCAGGTGGTCGGCCTGGGAGCGTACCGGGGAGCGGACCTGGTCGGGGTGCTGCTCTGCTCCGTGTCGTCGACCGAGCCGGGCATCGGGCACGTGGACCTGGTCGCCGTCCTCCCGGATCAGCGCCGCCGAGGCGTCGGCCGTTCGCTGCTGCGACGGGCCGAGCGGGTGCTCGCCGAGCGCGGCGCGACCGAGGTGCTGCTGGCCGGGAACCCGCCGTACTACGCCTGGCCGGGCATCGACGTCCGCTACACGCCGGCGGTGTGTGCCGCCCTCGCGCTCGGCTACCAGCAGGACCGGACCGCCTGGAACATGACCGCCGACCTGTCGTACGACGGGTCGCCGGCGCTGCGGTCCACCGAGGCGGCGGAGCGTCGGCTGGCCGACCAGGGCGTGACCGTACGCCGGGCGGAGCCGAGGGACCTGCCGGCGCTTACCGCGTTCGCCCGGTCCACCTTCGGTGGCACGTGGGACGGCGAGCTGGCCGGGTCGGTGGGTCGGGACGGGGCTGGCTGCCACCTGGCGGAGCGGGGCGGCGAGGTGCTGGGCTTCGCCGCGTACGGGTCGTCCCGGCCGAGCTGGTTCGGGCCGATGGGCACCGCGCCGGTAGCCGAGGGGTCGGGCATCGGTGGGGTGCTGCTGCGGCGCTGCCTGCGGGATCAGCAGGCAGCGGGCCTGGACCGTGCGCAGATCGGCTGGGTGGGGCCGGTCCCGTTCTACTCGGGCAGCGCGGGCGCCTGGATCGAGCGGGTCTTCTTCCTGTACCGACGGACCTTGACGGAATAAACACGTCAAAACGGGATATAGATTCATTCGCCCGCACCGGCCATCGACGCCCTTTACCGTTTCGGTAGAGGAGGCAGCCATGACCACGGATGACGACCAGACCGAGGACGGCCCGCCGATCACCTGGAAGCCGGTCGGTGAACTCCCCGGCCAACTGCCGTTCGACCGGCTCGACTACGGCGATGCCGAGCAACTCGCCGAGATGACCACCGACGGGGAGCCGTCGACGGTCGAGGAGTCGCGCGAGATGGTGGACGCCCCGATCCAACTGCTTCCGCCGTACGACCGGGCGCAGAAACGGCGCAACCAGCGCCCACTACCGACCTGACGACGAACGGGGCGGACCGCGTCAGCGGCCCGCCCCGTTCGGTGTCGGAACTGGACTCAGAAGTCCATGTCCCCGCCACCCGGGCCAGCCGGGGCAGCCGGGGTCTTCTCCGGCTTGTCCGCGACAACGGCCTCGGTGGTGAGGAACAGCGCCGCGATGGAAGCGGCGTTCTGCAGCGCGGAGCGCGTCACCTTGGCCGGGTCGATGATGCCCGCGGCCAGCAGGTCGACGTACTCACCGTTGGCGGCGTTGAGGCCGTGACCCGACTCGAGGTTACGGACCTTCTCCACCACGACGCCGCCCTCGAGGCCGGCGTTGACGGCGATCTGCCGCAGCGGGGCGTCCAGCGCGACCTTGACGATGTTCGCGCCGGTCGCCTCGTCGCCGACCAGGTCGAGCTTGTCGAAGGCGGTCTTGCCGGCCTGGACCAGCGCGACGCCACCACCCGGGACGATGCCCTCCTCGACGGCGGCCTTCGCGTTGCGAACGGCGTCCTCGATGCGGTGCTTGCGCTCCTTGAGCTCGACCTCGGTGGCCGCGCCGACCTTGATGACCGCAACGCCGCCGGCCAGCTTGGCCAGCCGCTCCTGCAGCTTCTCCCGGTCGTAGTCGGAGTCGCTCTTGTCGATCTCGGCCCGAATCTGGTTGACCCGGCCCTGGATCTGCTCGGCGTCACCGGCACCGTCGACGATGGTGGTCTCGTCCTTGGTCACCACGACCTTGCGGGCGCGGCCCAGCATGTCGAGGCTGGCGGCGTCGAGCTTGAGGCCGACCTCCTCGCTGATGACCTGGCCACCGGCGAGGATGGCGATGTCGGTCAGCATGGCCTTGCGGCGGTCACCGAAGCCCGGCGCCTTGACGGCGACCGACTTGAAGGTGCCACGGACCTTGTTGACCACCAGGGTGGCGAGAGCCTCGCCCTCCAGGTCCTCGGCGATGATCAGCAGCGGCTTGCCCGACTGCATGACCTTCTCCAGGATCGGGAGCAGGTCCTTCACCGACGAGATCTTGCTGTTGGCGATCAGGATGTACGGGTCGTCGAAGACGGCCTCCATACGCTCCGGGTCGGTCATGAAGTAGGCCGAGATGTAGCCCTTGTCGAAGCGCATACCCTCGGTGAGCTCCAGCTCCAGCCCGAAGGTGTTGCTCTCCTCGACGGTGATGACGCCTTCCTTGCCGACCTTGTCCATCGCCTCGGCGATGATCTCGCCGACGGTGCTGTCGCCAGCGGAGATGGAGGCGGTGGAGGCGATCTGCTCCTTGGTCTCGACGTCCTTGGCGAGCTTGGACAGCTCCTCCGAGACGCTCGCGACCGCGGCCTCGATGCCCCGCTTCAGGGCCATCGGGTTGGCGCCGGCGGCCACGTTGCGCAGGCCCTCGCGAACCAGGGCCTGGGCCAGGACGGTCGCCGTCGTCGTGCCGTCACCGGCAACGTCGTCGGTCTTCTTGGCGACCTCCTTGACCAGCTCAGCGCCGATCTTCTCGTACGGGTCCTCGAGCTCGATCTCCTTGGCGATGCTCACACCATCGTTGGTGATGGTGGGGGCACCCCACTTCTTCTCGAGCACGACGTTGCGGCCCTTGGGGCCGAGCGTCACCTTCACGGCGTCGGCGAGCTGGTTCATGCCCCGCTCGAGGCCGCGGCGCGCCTCTTCGTCGAACGCGATCATCTTGGCCATACGGCGTTGTCCTCCTGGACACTCACGGGCCACCCGAGATGTGTGCCTCGGATGGGCCGCCTGGTGTACGCACCTTGGGACGTCGCCACCTGGCGACGACGACGTCCTTCGGCCGGGCCGGATAGCCCGCGACGACCGGCCATGTGCCGCCCCGGCGTCTCCACGCCGGTGCAACCTGGCCCCACCGTCCCGACCATTGGCACTCACGGTATGCGAGTGCCAATGACTTGTTTAGCACTCTCCCCTGCCGAGTGCAAGCACGATGAGGCCGCTCAGCCGAGTTCCGCAGCCAGTCCGGCAGCGTTCACCGGCGCCTCATGGGCGCGCTGCTCGGTGTACGTCAGCAACAGACCGATCATCTGGGCGAGGTGAGCCGGCAGGGCCAGCACCGCGGTGACCCCGATCACCACCACCGCGCCGATCGCGGTGCCCGCCGAAGCGAAGGGATCCGTACCGAATGCGGAGGTGCCGACCCCTTCCAGAGCGCTGGCGACAAAACTGACCACGATCACCGCGAGGGCCACCAGGGCCACCCGACCGAGCAGCAGGCCGAGCCGGTCGTGGAACATCCGGAACGACCGGCCGATCGGGTTGTGGCGCTCGAAGAGGTACACCGGGCCGGCCATGCTCAGCGCGAACGCCAGGTAGATGCCCGGCAGTACGCAGAAGCAGAAACCGATGCCGATGAGCAGACTGACCAGCAGGGTCCAGCCCCACAGCCCGAGCGCCCGACGGAGGCCGTAGCGCAGCGCGGAGTCGAGGCTGGCCGGTTGACCGACGGCCTGCCGGGTGATCACCCAACTGCCGGCGGCCCACCCGACGGCCTGCACCAGGCCGATCACCAGGCTCCCGCCGACCAGCACGGCCAGGAGGCCCACCAGGTCGGCGACGAAGTTGTCCGGCAGCGCGGCGGTCGGATTCGTCTCGGCATCGACAGCCCAATTCGCCGACGGGTCCAGCCCGAGAGAGATCACCGACAGCACCGCCGCGGGCAACACCTGGGTGAGCAGCATGATGGGCACCAACTGCCGCCAGCCCCGGCGCAGCGCTCCCCCGCACCTGTTGAACCAGCCGCCGATGCCGGCACCGGGCGGCGTGACCAGGGGATCGTTCGGGTCGAACCCGTAACCGGGCGGGTACCACCCACCCGGCGGCCCTGGATACCAGGGCTGCCCACCATAGGGACCCGCCCCGGGCGGGTAGCCCCCGGTGGGCGGAAACACCCAGCCCTGTGGCGGCGGACCACCCGCACCCCAGGCACCCTGGGCGGGGTCGCCACCCGGCGGCGGACCACCCGTACCCCAGGCACCCTGCGTGGAGCCCCACCCTGGCGGCGGACCGACCGGCGGTACGCCTGGCTCCGCACCCGGCGGCGGACCGGCGGGGCCGGGTTGGCTCTGGGGCGGGTCGGATGGGCCCGGCTCACCCGGCCCGGAGGGTGGGGTGGACGAGGGTGGCTGGTCGGTCATGAACGCTCCTCAGCATTGGCTGGAACGGTTCACGATCTTCCCGGTTGCACGCCCGTGCCGCAGCCCCGACGCGCGGGCCGTTCGGTGCGGGAGATTCAGCCGATCACGCGTACGCGCTCCGCCTGCGGGCCCTTCTGGCCCTGCGCGATCTCGAACTCCACCCGCTGACCGTCCTCCAACGCCTTGTAGCCGTCCATCTCGATCGCGGAGAAGTGGACGAACACGTCCTGACCGCCGTCGACGGCGATGAAGCCGTAACCCTTTTCGGCGTTGAACCACTTCACGGAACCCTGTGCCACGGTGCCACTTCCTCACTGTGCGCGGCGTTGCCAACCCGGCGCACGGCACAGCCGGACGCCATCGGAGCACCGCCTCAGCAATCGATGACGGCCATTGAAAGCGGTGACCGAAATCGCACGCTACACGAGGAGTGACAGCCGTGCACGACCACAAATCGGGCATACTTCAATGCGGCCCGATCACCTCCGTGGACCCGTTTTCCGACCCGTCGATCCATGGTGGTGGATCACGGTGAGGGCCGCTGGGCTACCGGCTGTCGGAGAGGCGCGGCCAGAACCGGGTTCGTCCCTGTGATAGGCATGCGGACATGACCACCGACACGGGCTCGCCCGGCCTGCGACAGGCGGAGATCCGCCGAGTCAGACCGATGGACGCCGCCCGGATGCGGGCGCTGCGGCTGGAGATGCTCGCCGACGCACCGTTGGCCTTCCTGGAGACGATCGCGGAGGCGGCAGCCCGACCGCACAACGAGTACGCGGCGCGGGTCGCCTACACCTCAGCCGGCCCGAACAACGCGCAGTTCGTCGCGGACCCGGGCGGCGGGCGGCTGGTCGGGCACGCCGGAGGGACCACCGCCCCGACCGAGGCAGGGCTTACCGTGATCTACGCCGTGTACGTCACGCCCGCCTGGCGGGGCAGCGGCCTGCTCGGCGAACTGATCGACGGCGTGGCCGCCTGGTCGCGGGCCTGCGGCCGACCGGAACTGCTGCTGGAGGTCGTGGTGGGCAACGACCGGGCCTACCGCGCCTACCAACGGCTCGGCTTCGAGGACACCGGCGTACGAGTCCCCCACCCGAACATTCCCGCCCTGACGGAGCTGCAGATGCGCCGCCCGGCCTGAGCCGCCCTCCGGTCGGCGACCCGTGATCAAGAGGTTTGCGTCAGGAATCGCGTTCGCCCTGACGCAAACCTCTTGATCACCTCGGCGTCAGGCCGGGCGTCGGGACTGGACGATCCGGAAGCGGTTGGCTACGTAGGCCCCGTCGGTCAGCGCCGAGTTGGCTGCCGCGTTGGCGCCACTGCCGTGGAAGTCGGAGAACGCGGCCGACTGGTTCACGAAGACCCCGCCGGTGAGGTTGCAGGACAGGTGCACCCCGACCTCGACCGCCACCGCCTCGGTGGCGTCCAGCACCGACTCGTCGGTGGAGTAGACCCCGGCGGTGAGCGCGCCCTTCTCGCCGACCGTGCGACGCAGCAGCTCCAGGCTGTGCGCGGTGGAGTCGGTGGCGATGGCGAACGAGATCGGCCCGAACCACTCCCGGCCGTACGTCTCCGCGTCGTCCGCGGTCAGCTTCACGATCGTCGGGGTACGCACCACCGCGTCGGCGTACGCCGGGTGGTCCACAGCCCGCGACTCCAGCACCGGCTCGCCGACCTTGGTGACCTCGGCCAGCCGCTCCAGCACCCCGTCGTTGACGATGGCGCCGGTCAGCTCCACACCTCGGGCCGGGTCCGCGGTGAGCTTGCCGACCGCCGCAGCGATCCCGCCGGCCACCTCGTCGAAGCTCTTGTGCCCCTGGTCGGTCTCGATGCCGCCGGCCGGGATGAGGATGTTCTGCGAGGTGGTGCACATCTGCCCGCTGTAGAGGGTCAGCGTGAAGCCGAGATTGCGGCACAAGCCGGCGAAGTCGTCGGTGGAGTCGATGACGACGGTGTTCAGACCGGCCTTCTCGGTGTAGACCGACGCCTGCCGGGCGTGCGTCTCCAACCAGTCGCCGTACTCGGTGGAACCGGTGAAGTCGACGATCTTGACGGCCTGGTGCAGGGCCAGGTCGCTGGCGAGCTTCTCACCGGGGGCTTCGGCCGCCAGCATGATCAGGTTCGGGTCGAACCCGGCCTCGGCGAGCACCTCCCGGGCGTACTTCACGGTGATGGCCAGCGGCAGCACCGCGCGCGGGTGCGGCTTGACGATCACCGGGTTGCCGGTGACCAGCGAGGCGAACAGGCCGGGGTACGAGTTCCAGGTCGGGAAGGTGTTGCAGCCGATCACCAGCGCCACCCCACGCGGCACCACGTGGAACGTCTTGGTCATCCGCAGCGGGTCACCCTTGCCGGCGGCCTTCTCCCAGCCCGCCGTGCCCGGGTGCCGGGTCATCTCGGCGTACGCGTACGCCAGCGCTTCCAGCGCCCGGTCCAGCGCGTGCGCGCCACCGGCCTGGAAGGCCATCACGAACGCCTGCCCGCTGGTGAACTGCACCGCGTTCGCCAGCTCGAAGATGTGCCTGTGCAGCCGGTCGAGGATCTCCAGGCAGACGCCGACCCGGGCCTGCGGGCCGGCGTCGCGCCACGCCGGCAGCGCGGCGGAGGCGGCGCTGATCAGCTCGCCGGGGCCGGCGTGCGGGTACCGCACCGCCAACTCCACCCCGAACGGGCTCGTCTCGGTGGCGACCCGGTCGCCGCTGCCGGGCTGGTCGAGCGGAAAGTCACCACCGAGGTACGCCTCGAAGGCGGACTTACCGTCGGCGGCGGCGGTCTCGCCGTACACCCGAGGGCTGGGGGATTCGGGGTAGGCGGACCAGTAGCCCCGCTCCGTGATCGCGGTCAGCGCACGGTTGAGGGTGTCGGCGTGCCTGTCGTACAGGGGATGCGGGGTCTCCGTCATGCCCGCAATCATGCCGCAGTCGGGTTCCGGAGCAGAAGCGCCGATGGCCGCGGGGTTGCGCACGGCGGCAGCGGGTAACCGCGGGCCTTCGGCCAGGGAGGGCGGCGGGTGAGGATCACCGAGATCCGGGTGCACGGGGTCGCCGACAAGGGACCCGAGGCGATCCTCGACCGACCGATCGTCGCGCGGGTCGCCGGAGACGACAACGCCGGCTTCTACCGGCCGCGGCCCGGCTACGGTGCCCCTACGGACCGCGACGGGGTGACGCTTGAGGCGTACCGCTGGAGCCGGCTGACCGGCGGCACCGCCACCCGGACGTTCTCCCTGGTCCTGCTCCTACCGTTCATGCTCAGCAACATCGCCGTCTGGATGCTGCCGGTCACCGGTCGCGGCGGCCAGGCCGCGCGGGCGCTGTGCCGACTGCTCGCCGCGACGATGACCTCGATGTACGTCCTCTCCGCCGTCGGGGTGTCAGTCGACCTGATCGCCTGGCAGTGCGCTGCCTACGCGAGGTGTCTGGAGGGGCGGCGGGAGATCTCCTGGCTGGGCGGCGTGCCACCCGGGCAGCGGCTCGCGCTGCTGGCCGTACCACCGATCATCGCGATCGTCCTGATCTGGCGCCTCGGTGCCCGGACCTGGCAACTTCCCGAGGACAGCGCCCACGCGCCCGGTGTCGGTGCGGACCGGCTCGACGCGCCCGCCTTCTGGGACACCCGCTCGCTGCTGCGCCGCCTGCGCTCGGTTCACGTCGCGGTGGCGCTGGGCACGCTCAACATCACTCTGCTGCTGGCTCTGGCACCGCACGACGCCACAGTGCCCGGCTGGCTGCTGCTGGCCGCGGACGTGGCGCTGCTCGCCGCCGCGCTGGTGCTGCTCTGCCGGCCGGCGATAGAGCGGCGCGGAGAGCGGGACCAGTGGAGCTCGCGGACCATCCGCTGGGCGGCCATCGCGCTCACCGTACTGACCCTGGGCTACGCGTTGGCGCCACGGCCGCCGTGGACGGCCCAGGGAACCTTGCCCGGGTACGGGACGGTGGCCGCCGGACTGTTCGCCGGGCAGGTGGTGCTGATCGCGATGCTCGGCCTGGTGGTCGTGGTGCAGCGCCGTTCCCTTCCTCGGCCCCTCTTCCTGCTGGCCGGGCTGGGTGCGCCGGTGCTGACAACCGTCGCGATCGGGCTGGGCGTCGCCTACGACTCGGGCCTGACCTACGGGCTCGCCGAGTATCTGGACCGTGGTTCCAGCCCGACGCCCGCCCGGCCGCTACCGCCCGGGGCGCCACCGTTGTCGCCGCCGATCGCCTTCCGCTGGGCCACCCTCGGCTTCTCCCTCGCCGTGCTCCTGGTGCTCGTGACGGCACTGCTCGTACCCCGGATCGGCCGGGATCGTCGCCGCCGAGAGGCCGAGGAACTGGTGCGACGGGACTATCCGGAAGCCTCCCGGGCGGCCCCCGAGCGGGCTCGGGCCGTCCGCGACGCGATCGTCCGCGCCCGGCTGACGGATCGGCTCGGAGGGCAGCTGGCCACGGCGTACGTGGTGTTGGCACTGCTCACCCTCGCGGCGGCCGGGCTCTCGGTGGTCGGTCCCGGCCCTGGTGCGCTCGCTCTGCGGCTGGGCGGTGAGCCGCTGGCCCGTCCGGTGATCTTCGTGACCGACCTGGGCGCTCTGCTGGTCGGGCTGTTCGCCGCGATCCTCGCCGTGCTGGGGCTGGTCGCCTACCGGTCCGGCGCGATCCGGCTGGTCGGGGTGCTCTGGGAGCTGGCCACCTTCTGGCCGCGTGCCGCGCATCCACTCGCCCCGCCGTGCTACGTCGAACGGGCCGTCCCCGAGCTGACCCGCCGGATCGGGCAGCTCACCGCCGACGGGAACGCGGTGGTGCTCTCCGGGCAGAGTCACGGCAGCGTGCTCGCGGCGGCGACGGTCCTCCAACTGCCCGACCACTGCCGCCGGCGGGTGGCCCTGCTCACCTACGGCTCCCCGCTCGGAAACCGCTACCGGCGGATCTTCCCGGCGTACGTCAGCGACGAGATGGTGCGCGAGGTCGGCAGCCGGTTGGCCTGGCGGTGGATCAACCTGTGGCGGTACACCGACGCGGTGGGCGGACCGGTGTTCGTCCCGTCCGTCGACGGACCCGACGACCCGGCCGCCCGGGTCGACCGTCGGGTACGGGATCCGAAGGGATTGCTCATCCCACCGACCGACACCGTGCCCCCACCGGTGCAGGGCCACCGGTTCACTCCCGACGACGAATTCCACGCCGCGATCGGCGAGCTGGTCGAGCGCCTGGAACGGACGGCCGAGTGAACGGTCGGTTCAGAGGGTGAGCTGCCAGTCGGTCCAGGAGTCCACCGGGCGGAAGCCGAGCTGCTCGTTGATCGCCACCATGTAGCTGTTGCTGGAGGCGTTGAAGGTGTCGATCACCTGTACCGCTGGTTCGTGGGTGAGCAGGTGGTGCAGGTTCTCCGCCTTGGCGATGAGGCCGAGCCGGTGCCCACGGTGGGCCGGGTCGACGATGGTGATCTGCTGGAACGCGTGCCAGTCGGCGGATGCGCCCACGTCCAGCAGCGTCCAGGCGACCAGCCGGCCGGACGCCTCGTGCCGCATCCCGAGGTGGTAGCGCCGCCGGCCCCGCGCGTCGAGTGCCCGTTCGTTGCCGCGGATGCGCTCGGCGTCCACCTGCTCCGGCTCCCACTGCACGTCGCCCATGGGGGCGTCCATCAACAGCCGGCCGTCGAGGTAGGCGATGTCGGCGACGTACTCCGGTGGGGTCGTCCCCTGCCAGCAGACCGAGTGGTAGCCCTCGGCTCGCGGTCGGGCCTCGGCGAGCGCCACCCGCAGGGCGATCCGGTCGATCTCGCCGACGTGGAGTCGGCGACGCACCTCGGCGAGGGCGGGCTGGGCTCCGGTCGCGGCGGCGAACGCGTCGCCCGCCACGCTTCGGGCCGGCCCGCCGGGCAGCGCGGAGACGGCCATCGCCACGACCCGCTTTCGGCCGTGTTCGCGGAGCAGGCGCAGCCCGTACTCGTGCAGGGCCCGACCCACCCCTCGGCGCCGCAGTTCGGGATGCACCAGCAGCTCGGCGGTGGCGTTGTCGGTGTTGTCGAGCTGCGGCAGGTCCAGTTGGAGGTAACCGGCCGGTACGCCGTCCAGTCGGGCCAGCGCCCAGAGCGACCGGGTGCCGGGCATCGGGGTGTGGAACAGCGCGTCGAAGCGGCGCCGGCAGAAGGGCGGGAAGTCCGACAGATCGGCGTCGTTGGTCGCCGCCCCGATCCGGTACGCCTCGTCGACCGACGTCCGGTCGGCGCCGTCGAACGGCGCGATCGTGATGCTCATGCCGCTGAGGGTGCACCCCGGAAAAGCGATCAGGCCAGCGAATTACTCGCTGGCCTGATCGAACGTGGTCGGGAGGGACACTCGCACAACGCCTCCGGCGTTGGGTCGCAAGAACTTCAAAAGTCTTCGGCGAAATGCCCTCCCGCACGGAGCATCTTGCGCCGTCCGGTTCCTGCCGTCAAGTCCGTAGCGGCGGGTTTTCCACACTCACAGCGAAAACCCAGTTACCCGCTGATCGACTCGACCCCCGGGGTCAGCCGAGGAGGCCGGCGTCGCGGGCGGCGCGCAGCGAGGGCTTGATGTGGTGGGTCGGACCCACCTGACCGGCCACCGCATCGATGGTCTTCAGGCCCTCGCCGGTGTTGAACACGACGGTCTCGGCGGTCGGGTCGAGCCGGCCGGACTCGACAAGCTTGCGCAGCACCGCCACTGTCACCCCACCCGCGGTCTCGGCGAAGACCCCTGTGGTGCGGGCCAGGTCGCGGATGCCCGCACGGATCTCGTCGTCGTCGACGTACTCCATCCAGCCGCCGGTGCGGCGGACCGCCTCCAGGGCGTACAGGCCGGCCGCCGGGTCGCCGATGTTGAGCGACTTGGCGATCCCGGTCGGCTTGACCGGGATGATCGTGTCGGTCTCGGCGTGCAGCGCGGTGGCGATCGGGTTGCAGCCGGCGGACTGCGCACCGAAGACCTTCCAGCCGCCGGCCGGCGCCTCGACCAGGCCGATCTCCACCAGCTCGGAGAACGCCTTGTCAATCTTGGTGAGCAGCTCGCCACTGGCCATCGGGATGACCACCTGGGCCGGGATCCGCCAGCCGAGTTGCTCGGCCACCTCGTAGCCGAGGGTCTTGGAGCCCTCCGCGTAGTACGGCCGGACGTTCACGTTGACGAAAGCGGTGTCCTCGAATTCGTCGGTCTCCACCAGCTCGCCGCAGAGCCGGTTGACATCGTCGTACGAGCCGTCGATGGCGACCAGCTCACCGCCGTAGACGGCGGTGGTGATGACCTTGCCCTGCTCCAGGTCGCTGGGGATGAAGACCACCGAGGGCACCCCGGCGCGGGCGGCGTGGGCGGCCACCGAGTTGGCCAGGTTACCGGTCGACGCGCAGGCGAACCGGGTGAAGCCGAGCGCCCTGGCTGCGGTGAGCGCCACCGAGACGACCCGGTCCTTGAACGAGTGGGTGGGGTTGGCGCTGTCGTCCTTGACCCAGAGCGGCGCGGTGATGCCCAGCTCGGCGGCGAGGTGCGGGGCCGCCACCAGCGGGGTCAGCCCCGGGTCGAGGGTGACCCGGGTGGCCGGGTCCTGACCGGCGGGGAGCAGTGCCGCGTACCGCCAGATGTTCTTCGGCCCGGCCTCGATCTGCTCCCGGGTGACCGTCGCCAGGGCGGCCGTGTCGTAGTCGACCTCCAGCGGGCCGAAACACTCGTAACAGGCGTGCTGCGCGGCGAGCGGGTAGCGCGCCGAACAGGCACGGCAGACCAGGGCGCGGGCGGGGCTGGCGGAGGTGTCGATGCCGGAGGCGGCGAGCGTCGACGTCATGTCGAGAGTCCTCTCATCTTTCCCCGCATCGCACGGTGCGGCGGGGACGGAATTGGCACCTGCCCCGCGGGTCGCTCAGCGGTGAGCGCGCGGGGTGGTTGCCGGGGCGTCGTCGGGCCGTATCCCTCAGCCCCTCTGGATGAGGTATGCAGTTGTGCCGCCGAGTCTAGGACAACGCTGTCCGCCCTAGCTACCGCCGATCCCAGCCAGTGGGTCAGCGGGCGCTCACCGCCGCGTGGTCGGTCACCGCGATCGGGTCGGTGACCGCGGTCGCGCGGGGCAGCGACGAGGCCCTGGTCCGGGGGCGGTTGGCCAGGTTCGCGGCGACCAGCGCGGCGATGGT
Organism: Micromonospora sp. B9E7; assembly: GCF_039871815.1. Taxonomy (NCBI): domain Bacteria; kingdom Bacillati; phylum Actinomycetota; class Actinomycetes; order Micromonosporales; family Micromonosporaceae; genus Micromonospora; species Micromonospora sp. B9E7. The sequence continues at coordinate 192,569 of NZ_JBDPLX010000010.1, read as the reverse complement.
GACGGCGGCGCCGACCAGTTCGACGGGCTCCGGGCGGTAGCCGCGGGCGATCTGCACCGCGAACGTGGTCACCGGGACCAGGTTCATGAACAGCGCGGCGTTGGCGGCCCCGAGTCGCTGCACTCCGGTGTTCCAGGCCAGGACCGCGATGACAGCTCCCACGATCACGGCGTACGTCAACTGTGGGGTGACCGCCACGAGGTCGGCGGCGGCCGGCGCGTGCTGCCAGCCGACGGCGTCCGCGCCGATGCTCGCGGCCAGCATGGCGGCCGTGCCGGCGAGCGCGGTCAGCGTGGTGAAGCGCAGTGGCGACCACGCACCGAATCGGCTGGCGCCGTGCGTGTAGATGCCCCAACCGAGCACCGCGCCGATCATCATCAGACCGCCGAGACCGAACTGACCGAGTCCGGCCAGGCTTCCGCGCGTGATCACCAGGCCGACGCCGAGGAGCGCCACGAGGGAGAGGCCCAGCAGGAGCGGCTTCGGGCGTACGCCGTCACGGACCCAACGGACCAGCTGGGTGATCACCGGGGTGGTGGCCACGAAGAGCGCCACCTGCTGCGGAGCGGCGTGTTCGAGCGCCAGGTTGGTGAGCACGTTGAAGCCGGCGAAGCCGACCACACCGAGCACCATCACCTCGACCGCTCGGGCACCGGGCCGCAGCGCGTCGGCACCCTCGCGGAGCAGGAGGATGGCGACCAGGACGACGGCGGCGAGCAGGTAGCGGGCGGTGGTCAGGTTGAGTGGGTCGACCCGGGTCAGCGCGCTGGCCAGGACCGGGAACATCACGCCCCAACCGAGCACGGCGAGCAGCGGGTAGGCGGCGGCGCGGGATCGCATCGTCAGCTCCAATGTTCGAGTATCGTCGAACCAACGACACCGACCCTAGGAGCTTGTTCGACCTTTGTCGAACAACGGTTACACTGGTCACATGGAGCCGCACGAACCCGACCTGACCGCCGTACCGGTCACCGCCGTGCTGGCCGCACTCGCCGACGACGTGCGGCTACAGATCGTCCGGGCGCTCGCCGAGGGCGGCGAGGCCGCCTGCGGAAGCTTCGACTTCGGCGTCTCCAAGGCGACTCGCAGCCACCACCTGAAGGTGCTGCGCGAAGCCGGCCTGACCCGCACCCGCGCCGCCGGCACCAGCCGCCTGGTGCGGCTCCGCCGCGACGAGCTGAACCGGCTCTACCCCGGCCTCCTGGACGCGGTCCTCACCTCCCGCCCACCGGCCTGACCGCCGACGCGCCCGCCCGGCGGGGGCCGACGTCTCCCGCACATCCTTTCGAGCTGAATCGTTCACGGCATCACCGGACGGACCGTTCCCCCACGCGCGCGTCGCCGGAACCACCTCGTCGAGCTCCGGCGACGCGCGCCACGGGTGCGGTCAGACGGACACCGGGCTGGACTCGGCCACCGGGGACGCCGGAGCGACGGCGCGACGTCGGAAGAGCAGCGCGTCGAGCGCCCATGGGCCGGACCCGAGCGCGGCGACCAGCAGGAACGACCAGCAGAAGAGGGCCGACAGCTCGCCCCCGTTGTGCAGCGGCAGCAGATCATCCGGCTGGTGCACGACGAAGTAGGCGTACGCCATCGAGCCGGACGCGAGGATCGCGGCGGGTCGGGTGAACAGCCCGACCAACACCAGGGCGCCGCAGACCAGCTGGATCAGCGCGGCCCACCAGCCTGGCCAGGTGCCGACCGGTATCGCCTGGCCGGTCATCGGGTTGCCGCCGAACAACCCGAAGACCGAGGTCAGACCATGCAACGTGAACAGCAGGCCGATCACGATGCGGAACAGGGACAGGGTCGGCCCGCCGAGCCGAGAGACGTTCATGGAAACCTCCATCGAAGGAAACGGATCTCTTCAATGTGAGGCATGAAACTATCGAAGTTTATAAATTCCTTGTTAATGGGAAAGTCCCCGGTCGGAATGTACCGGTGTCGACCAGGCCGCGTCGAGCACTCTCGATGCCCGAGCCGCATCTCCGGGTCCGTGACCTGGGAAGGCATCCAAAAAACGGCAGAATCACGCGCCATGGGCACGCTCCCATACTGTGGGTATGGTCTGCCGCGCAGCCTCACGGGCGCCAGCTTCGACAGCCCTCTCCCGCCAAGGTCACGCTCGAACGTGGAAGTAGTGGTGTCCCAGCCCGCCCGACGCCACTGGATCCGGGATCGAGCACGATCGCGCGGCGCGGCGCGGCACGGCACGGCGCGGCGCGACGGGCGGGCGGGCGGGCCGCCCCGAATATGGGGCAGCTCTACAGGCCTCGACCGGCGGACGCCAGGTCGGCCGAGGGGCTGGGCCGAGGAGATCCGGGGGCCGGGCGGTGGCGGAACGCCCGCGTGGGTGAGGATCGCTTGATGATCTCCCGCAACAGCCCGGCATGGCGACGGATCAGCGCAGCGGTCGCGGTGCCTCTCGCGCTCAGCGCCTGCACTCCCGGCGACCATCGGGGCCAGGGCGGGGACGGTCCACGTCGGCAGCCGATCGCACCGAGCCCGTCGGTGAGTGTCGACGCGCTGCCGTCCTGCCCGGCTTCCGGGGTTCGGATCCGGTCCACCGGCGGGGACGCCGCGATGGGCCTACGCGCCCTCGGCCTGGAGCTGGTCAACTGCGGCGACCGTCCCTACCAGCTCGACGGGTACCCGATCCTGCACGTGTTCGACGAGCAGCGCGAGCCGATCATGCTGCGCGTGGTCAACGGCGCCAAGGAGATCACCTCGGGCTTCGACCAGCCACCCCGGCCGGTCACCCTCGCCCCCGCCGAGCGGGCCACCGCCGTGGTGCTCTGGCGCAACCTCGTCACCGACTCGACGGTGGTCGCGACGAACGGGAAGTACCTGACGGTCGCGCCGGCTGCCGGGCAGCCGGCCGCCGAGGTCGACCCGGACGGGCCGGTCGACCTCGGCAACACCGGCCGGATCGGCGTCAGCGCCTGGAAGAAGGCCGACCCGTCCACGCCGGTGCCGACGCGCCCGGCCCCGCCGCCGGTGCCGAGCGCGGTGCCGTCGTCGGTGAGCCCGCCGGACAGTCGGCTGTGAGACCAGCGGCTACGACGTGATGTCCTTGCGGGTGAAGCGCCAGAACGCCAACCCCCAGAACAGCGTCGCGTAGCTGATCGCCGAGACGCAGCCGCGTACCACGTCGTCGGTCTGCACCGGGGTCGACAGCAGTCCCAGCCAGGCGGTGCTGAAGTGCGTGGGCAGGAAGTCGCGTACCGCGCCCAGGGCGGTGATCTGGTCCAGGATGCTGGACAGGATCCACAGCAACACCGCACCACCCACCGCGCCCAACGCGGCGTCCGTGGTCACCGACAGCAGGAACGCCAGCCCGGCCACCACCAGCAGTACGACCGCCAGGTAGCCGAGCACCGCCAGCAACCGGAGCAGCCCCTCGGTGGGTTCCAGCTCGGCGGCGACCGTGCTGCGCAGCGGCGACCAGCCGTAACGCAGGGTCCCGGCCAGCAGCGCGGTGCCGGCCAACAACAGCAGGGCCAGTCCCGAGTACGCGAGCGCGACCACCAGCTTCACCGTCAGCAACCGGGCCCGGGGTACCGGGATCGCCAGCAGGTAACGCAGGCTCCCCCAGCTCGCCTCGCTGGCCACCGTGTCCCCGCAGAACAGCGCGACGACGACCACCAGCAGGAACGACGCCGACACGAAGATCGAGAACAGGGTGAAGTTGAGGCCACCCGAGGTGGCCAACTCGACCAGGCTGGAGAACTCGTTGCGACCGTTGTCGTCGTCTCCCGAGTCGAACTGGAAGGCGATCAGGATGATCAGCGGCAGCAGCACCATGAAGCCGAGCGCCAACTGGGTTCGCCGCCGGGACGCCTGCCGCCGGAACTCCGCCGCGAAGGGCATGGTGGCCGACGGCCGGTAACCGCGGGCCTCACCCGCGTCGGAAACAACCATCACCGGTCACCGCTTCCCCGAGAGTTCTCGCCCACCAGGGCGAGGAACGCGTCCTCCAGGCGGCGCCGGGGCACCACCCGGTCCACCCCGATGCCGGCACGCACCAGCTCGGCCACCACCTCGCTGCGGGCCGTGCCGTTGGTGTCGACCACCAACTGGCCGTCGCTCTCCGGCAGGACCCGGACACCGTGCAGCCGGTCCAGCACCGCCCGCGCCGCCACCCGGTCGCTGACGTCGAACAGCACGCTCGGCGACTCGCCCACGATCTCCTCCACCGGCCCGGACGCCACGATCCGTCCCTTGTTCACCACCACCGCGTGGGTGCAGGTCTGCTCGACCTCGGCCAACAGGTGGCTGGAGACCAGCACCGCGCGCCCGTCCGTGGCATAGCGCTGGAGCACCCGGCGCATCTCGGCGATCTGCGGCGGGTCGAGCCCGTCGGTCGGCTCGTCCAGCACCAGCAACTCGGGGAGGCCGAGCATGGCCTGGGCGATGGCCAGGCGCTGGCGCATCCCGTGGCTGTAGTTCTTGATCTTCCGGTGCACCGAGTCGCCCAGCCCGGCGATCTCCAGCGCCGCGTCGAACTGCGCGTCGTCCCACGGCCGTCCGGTGGCTCGCCAGTACGCCTTCAGGTTCTCCAGACCCGACAGGTGCGGCAGGAAACCGGGCCCCTCCACCAGCGCGCCGATCCTCGACAGCACCGGCGAGCCGGGCACCAGCCGGCGACCGAAGACGTAGATCTCCCCGGCGGTCGGCTGGGTCAGCCCCATCAACACCCGCAGCGTGGTGGTCTTACCGGCACCGTTCGGCCCGAGCAGACCCACCACCTGACCCGGGTGCACCTCGAAGTCCACGTTCGACACCGCGACGAACCCGTCCGCGTACTCCTTGCGCAGTGCGCGCACGGCCAGCGGGGTGTCCGCGTACTCCGGATGCACGGAGCGGTCCTGGCGGCGGTGTCGGCGGCGGACCACGGCGACGACCACGACGAGCCCGATCGCGATGGCCGCGAGCAGGCCGGCGAGCACCCAGCGCCAGAGCGTCGCGGCGGTGGGGATCGGCTCGCCGTCGACCGTGGGCAGGGTGACCGCGCCGTCCGCCGCCACCGTGTAGACGGTCGGTTGCGCGGGAGTGGTGTACGCCTGGTCGGAGGTGGCCACCACCACGCGCAGCCGGTGCCCGGCCTCGACCCGGTGGACGATCCCCGGGAGCGTCACGGTGACCGGCCGGGCCTCCTGCACCTGCTGCGGCAGGCCGGTGAGCCGGATCGGGGCGACCAGCCCGTTCGGCAGGGTGGCCGCGCCGTCCGGGTCGACGTCGTAGAGCTTGACGAAGAGCACAGCCTCGCCGGTCGGCGACGCGGCCCGCACGGTGACGGTGGGGGCCCCGGCGATGTCCACCGCCTCGCTCAGCGGTGCCGACTCGAACCGGGCGTGCTGGCCGGGCACGTCGCCGGCCACACCGTCCAGCAGCGAGGCGAGACCTCCCGCGAACGGAATCGAGGAGATGGCGGCCGGGTTGCCGTTGGGCGGGTTCGCGACCGGCTGGGCCGGACCGGCGACCGGGATCTCCCGGCGGGCGTTGCCGGCCAGGCCCGGGTAGTCGGCCCGGCGGAAGGCGGTGGCCACGAGGCCCCGGTCGAGTGCGTCGAACCCAGCGATCCGGGACCAGGTGAAGTCGTCGCCGGGCGCGTCGCCCTCGCCCTTGACGTAGTGGTCGAGCCACTGGACGGTCAGGAACTTCACCCGGTCCTCGTCCGAGCGGGGTCCACTGCCGCCGTCGTGTCCACCGGTGAACCAGGCGACCCGTACCGGCGTTCCGGCGGCGGCGATGCCCTTCGCGTTCGCGTCCGCCTCACCGAGGGGGAAGAGCGTGTCCGCCTCGCCCTGCACCAGCAGGGTGGGCGCCTTGATCCGGTCCAGCACACCGGCCGGGCTGGACCGGCGCAGCAGGTCGACGGCGGCCTGGTCGGCTCGGCCGGTGGTGGCGATGCGCAGGTACGCGGCGCACACGTCGGCGGCGAAGCGACCACAGGACGGGTCGGCGGCACCGGTCGGGACACCACCGGGACCGTTACCCGGGCCCGCGCCCGGCCCGGGGCTGGGCGGGCCGGCCGACGCCGGTGCGCCCTGCGGCGCGGCGGCGGTCGCGCCGGAGAGCCCGGCCGGCCCGGAGCCCACGTTGCCCCCACCACCGAAGAAGAGGCCGGCCCAACCCTTCTTGAACACGCCCTCGGTCGGTGCCCCTCCGGTGCTCTCCGGCAGGAAGGCCCGGGACAGGTCGTTCCAAGTGATCATCGGAACGATCGCGTCGACCCGGCTGTCCTGGGCGGCCAGCAGCAGCGCCAGCCCACCGCCGTACGAGCCGCCGACCACACCGACCTGCGGGTCACCGGCGGCGTTGGTACGCACCTCCGGCCGAGCTGCCAACCAGTCCAGCAGCCGCTGGGCGTCGCGCACCTCGTAGTCCGGGTTGTCCAGGTGGATCTCGCCGCCGCTGCGGCCGAAGCCGCGCGCGGTCCAGGTGAGCACGGCGTAGCCGCGCCCGGCGAACTCCTCCGCGTCGGAGCGCACCGACTCCTTCGTGCCGCCGAACCCGTGCGCCAACAGCACCGCCGGCACCTTCCGACCCGACGACGCGTCGTCCGGCAGGTAGAAGGTCGTGTCCAGGTTCACCGGCTGGTCGCCGGCCGGTCCGGAGCGGACGGTGAGCATCGCGCTCTCGGTGCGGACGCCCGATCCCCGCGGCCACACCGCCCAGGTCACGGCGGCGGCCAGGAGCACGACGACCGCTGCGGCGGCGATCGCGCGACGGCGGGTGGGCAGGGCACGCCGGAACCACGCGGCCGGCGACGGCGGTGTCATGCGGCACACGGTACGGCCCACAGCCTGAGCGTTGGCTGAGATCCGCCGTACGTCCGTCCGGTTGCCCCGATCGGTGGCGGGTGGGGGTGCGAGCGCGCAACGTCCGGCGCGGCCCAGTGAGTTGACTTCGGATTCCGTGAATTCCGATCTTTTCCCGGATATCCATCTCGATCCCTCCATGTCACACCCATCGACGCAACAGAGCGTGCCCGAGGCGCGGACAAATGGTGACATCGCTTGAACTGACGCGAACCTGACTCGCCGACCGAGGCCTGACCAGCGGGGGGTTCGGTTAGTTTTCCGGTCCGGTGCACGGGACTGTTCGGCTACCCGAGACCGCGCCGAACCGCGCCCACGCCGGAGGAGACACACATGACAGTCCCCGCGCCGCGGGCCCGCCGACGGCCGTCCACCTTGGGCCGTCTGCTGCCGCTGCTGCTCATCGGGGCACTACTCGCGCCGGTGGGCCTGCTCGTCACGTCCGCCTGGCGGCAGACCAGCGACGACCGGACCCTGGCGGCCCGCGAACGCCTCGGCGTGCAGTACCTCACCGCTCTGGCCGGAGTGACCGACTCCCTCGTGGAGGCCCAGTCCGCCACGGTCAACGGCCGGCCGGTCGCCCGGGAGGCGTTGGACCGGGCGGTCGAGGAGGCAGCCGCGGTGGACGCTCGCATCGGCGAGGACCTGCTCAGCCAGGAACGCTGGGCCGGCGTACGAGCCAAGCTGGAGGCGCTGCGCGGACGCACCACCGCCGACCCGGAGTCCGCCTACACGGCGTACGGGGAGGCTTCCGATCTTCTGCTGGCCCTGCACCGCAAGGTCCGGGAAAGTTCCGGCCTGGTCCGTGACCCCGCTGCCGACTCCTTCTTCCTCCAGGACAGCGCCGGCCAGGAGCTGCCCGAGGCGGTGGTGGCCGCCGGTCGGCTCGCCGACCTGGGTGCGCTGATCTCCCGCCGGCCCGCCGCCGAGCAGCCCCGTGGCCTGATGGAGCTGAGCGGCCTGCGGGTGGCCGCGCTGGCACCCGCCGGCGACCTTGTCGACAACCTGCGCTCCGCCGTGGACGGCTCGGAGAGCACCGACCTCGGCGCCAACGTGCTGACCCCGCTCGACACCTACCAGCGCTCGGTGGAGGCCCTGGCCGCCTACTCCACCCCGGCGAAGGGCACGGGTGTCGTGGACCAGGCCCAGTTGGCCGCCGCCGGGCTCAACACGCACCGCGCGGCGCGCCAACTTCAACCGGTCATCCTCGCCGAACTCGACGCCCTGCTGGTCGAGCGCATCGACGAGCTGGACCGGGAACGCTGGTCGATCATTGCCGCGGGGGTGGTGGCCGTGCTGCTGCTGGGCTGGCTCGCCGCGCTGCTGATCAACGCCGCTGGCCGGGCCCGACGCCGGGCCGCGTTGGCCGCAAGCCACACCGACAGCCCGGACACCCCGGTGCGGAGCGATCCGTGGCAACCGGCGACCAGCGAGCCACGAGGGCTGCAACCCGCAGGTGTCGTCCGGGAACCGGAGACCGCGCAGTGGGGGGCATTCGATGCTGCTCGGTAGGCTCCGCATCCGCGGCAAGCTCGCCCTGCTCGTGGTGATCCCGCTGCTCAGCATGATCGGACTTGCCGTGCCGGTCATGCTCGACCGGGTGGCCGCAGCCCAGCGGGCCGGCGACACCGCCGAGCGGGTACGGCTCGCCAGCCGGGTCGGCAGCCTGGTCCAGGACCTTCAGCAGGAACGCATCCTCTCCGTCGGATACCTGCTCGGCCGGGTGGAACGGAGCGAGCTGGTCCGCAAGTCCGCCGACGTGGACGACCGGGTGGCCGACCTGCGCGCCGCTCGTAGCGACGCGCTGACCGACCGGGTGGACAGCGCCCTGGACCGGGTGTCCAGCCTCGTCGATCTGCGGGCCGCAGTGCTGGCCCGGGTCGCGAACCCCGGTCAGGTGATGGAGACGTTCGGCCCGGTCAACACGGGGATCATCGAGTCCCTGCGGCTGATGTTCGGGGTGGACACCGACACGTTGCCGGGCCGGCAGGTGCTCGCTCTCGACGGGCTGCTCCGGGCCGACGAGGGACTGGCGGCCTGCGCCACACTGAGCCTGCTGGTCAAGGCGGTCGGCAGCCCGGACACCGTCGCCGGTTACGTGGCGTGCATCGCCGCGCTCGAGGTCGACAACGCACGTTTCCGCAGCCTGATCACGCCCGAGCAGCTCACCGTGGCCCAGCTCAACGACGCGGCCGTGGCCGCGCGTACCAGCCCGGACTTCCTGGTCACCAGTGCCCGGGACCCGGCCGCCGCAGTCCGCCCGGTGCCGATGGAGGCGCTCTTCCCGGCCGTCCGCACGATGATCCGGCTCGGTCAGTTCGTCGAGAAGAAGCTGGTCGCCGACGTGCTCGCCGAGGCGACGGCCGAGCAGCGGCGCGCGCTGACCGCCGCGTACCTGGTCGGTGCCGCGGCGGCGTTGATCCTGACGCTGGTGGTGCTGCTCAGTGTGGCGGTCGCGCGGACGGTGGCTCGACCGTTGACCCGCCTCACCAGCTCTGCCGACCGGGTCGCCCGGGTCGCCGAAGCCGAGCTGGTCCGGGTCACCGACGACGAGGCGGAGAGCCCACAACCGGTCCGGTTGGAACCTGTGGACATCCGGGCCAACGACGAGATCGGCGACCTGGCGCGGGCCTTCGACCGGGTGCAGAACACCGCGGCGCGGCTGGTCGAGCGGCAGGTCGCCGGCCGACGCAACGTGGCGCAGATGTTCGGTCACGTCGGCCGGCGCACCCAGAACCTGGTGGGCCGGCAGCTCGCGCTGATCGACCGGCTGGAGCAGCAGGAGGCCGACCCGGGTCGGCTGGAGCACCTGTACCGCCTCGACCACATCTCCAGCCGGCTGCGCCGCAACGCCGGCAGCCTGGTGGTGCTCTCCGGCGCGGCCGGTGCCGACCCGCACACCGCCCCGGTGCCACTGGCCGACCTGGTCCGGTTGGCGCTCGGCGAGATCGAGGACTACACCCGGGTGGAGGTCCGGGTGCCGGCGGGCATCTCGGCCGCGCCGGCGGTGGTCGGCGACCTCATCCTGGCGTTGGCCGAGCTGATGGAGAACGCCACCGTGTTCTCGCCGCCGCACACCCGGGTGCTGGTGTCCGCCGAGGCGGCCGGCCTCGGCGCGCGGATCTCCGTGGTGGACCACGGCATCGGCATGAACGACCAACGGCTGGCCGAGGAGAACGCCCGGTTCACCCGCCGGGAACGGCTCGACCTGGCCCCCACCGAGGTGCTCGGTCTCTTCGTGGTGGGTCGGCTGGCTCGCCGGCACGGCTGGGAGGTGGGTCTGGCCGCCACCGTCGGCGGTGGAGTGACCGCACACCTGGAGATCCCGTCGACGTCACTGGTGCTGCGCCGCGCCGACCGGGCCGGAGCTGCCGTGGCCCGGGCCACCGTGCCGGAACGGGACCGGCGTACGCCGGCCGCAGCCGAGACCGACCAGGACGCCCGGTCCCTCGCGGCCACCGCTGCGCCGGCCCGCTTCGACTCGGACCTCCTGAGCCGAGCCACCCGCAGCCTGGAGGCCAGCCCGTCCTGGAACGCCTTCGGCCACAGCCAGCCGGAGCAGGCCACCCCCGCACCCCCGGCGAAGGAACCGTCGGGCGCGCCGACCGGGCCGCGGATCCGGCAGCGGGTGCCCGGGGCCAGCCTGGGCGCCTCGACCGCACCGACCCGGCCGGTGGACGCCACCGGTGCGGACCCCGCCGCGGCGCGCGCCCTGGTCGAGGCGTTCCAGGCCGGTGTACGCCGGGCCGAGGCGGCCGGCGTCGGGTCGACCGGAGCCGAACCGGGCGCGACCGTCGACCTGCCGAGCACACCGGGAGGCGCCGGCCCCACGGGGGCGGGTGACGCCTTCCCGTCGGAGAGCCCTCCGGCTCGGCCCCGGCTAAGCCGACGGGTGCCGGGGGCGAACCTCACGGTCGTCCCTGCCTGCCAACCGCCCAGTTCGCACCTCGGTGACCCGGCCGAGGTGCGGAACCTCATCAGCGAGTTCGAGGCGGGCGTCGCCCGCGCTCTGCGCGAAGTCAGCCCAGACCACCGGAACGAAGAAGGATCATCACGGTGACCAGCCCCTTCCTGCACGACAACGTCGACCACCAGAGCCAGCCCGCAGCCGGTGGGGACCTCAGCCCGGAGGCCCGTACGTTCAACTGGCTGCTTGATTCCTTCACCTCCAGCACCGCCGGGGTCCTGGAGGCGATCGCGGTCTCCTCGGACGGCCTGCTGATGGCCATGTCGGCGATCAAGGACCGGTCCAACGCGGAACGGTTGGCGGCCGTCGTGTCCGGGATGACCAGCCTGGCCGGTGGGGCAGCCAGCTGGTACGCACTCGGCGGCCTGAACCGGGTGATCGTCGACATGGCCGACGGCTACCTGCTGATCAGCGCGATCAGCAGCGGCTCCGTGCTCGGGGTGGTTGCCGACCGGTCGGCGAACCTGGGCACCGTCGCGTACGAGATGACGCTCTTCGCCGGGCGGGCCGGCGGTGCCCTGACCCCGCGGTTGATCGTCGAGTTGAAGAACGCCGTCCAGCAGTGATCCCCGAGGTCGCCGGCGAGGACGCGGACCCGGACCCGCGGGTCCGGATCCGCCCGTACCTGCGCACGCCACCCCCGGCGGGGGACGGCGCGGCGGCACCGGCGCTGCCCGAGCCGGAGGTGGGCGGTGGCGGGCCGACAGGTCCCCGTCCGTTCGTGCTCACCTCCGGGCGGGTGGCGGGTGCCGACCCGGCGATCGGGCTCGAGACCCAGGTGACCGTGCGGATGGACAGCGGATGGTGGGCCGGCCCACCGGACGCCGTGATGGCACCGGAGATCCAGGCGATCATCGCGCTCTGCGCCGAGCCGATCTCGGTGGCCGAGATCTCGGCCCGGACCCGGCTGCACTTCGGCGTGACCCGGGTCCTGGTCGGTGATCTACGGGCGGCCGGGCATCTGGACGTGCACGTCACCGACACCGACGACGCCCTCGACCCCAATCTCATCCTGCGAGTGATTGATGGACTCCGTGCGATCTCCTGAATGGCCGGTCGCCCCGCTGGGCGGGGCCGCCGCGAACAGCGCCGCCGCCCGTTACGGCATGTCACCGGGCACCGGGCCGATAATCGGGCGGGCGGGCCCGCCGCCAGCCGCGCCACCGCCTCCGTACCAGCCCTCGTCCGGCGCGAGGCCGACGCCGCCGGCCGGTAAGCCGGCCGCACCTCCGATCCCGGTCAAGATCCTGGTCGCCGGCGGCTTCGGGGTGGGCAAGACCACCACCGTGGGTGCGATCTCCGAGATCGCACCGCTGACCACCGAGGCCGAGATGACCAGCGCCGGGATCGGCGTGGACGACCCGGGTACCCGGTCGACCAAGACGACCACCACGGTGGCGATGGATTTCGGTTGTGTGACCATCGACCGCAGTCTCAAGCTCTACCTGTTCGGCACACCGGGGCAGTCCCGGTTCGGCTTCATGTGGGACGACCTCGCACGGGGTGCGTTGGGCGCGTTGGTGGTGGTGGACAGCTCCCGGCTGGACGACTGCTTCCCGGCGATCGACTTCTTCGAACGGGCCGGGCTGCCGTTCGTGGTCGGGGTCAACGCGTTCGACGGGCGGCTGGCCCTGGAACTCGGCGAGATCCGCTGGGCGCTGGCCATCGGCGACCACGTTCCCCTGGTGCAGTTCGACGCCCGGGACCGACTCTCGGTGCGGGACGCCCTGCTGGTCGTCCTGGACCGTGCGTTGGACCGGGCTACGCGGGACCGGAGGGCCTGAGCCGACCGGCTCCGGCCGCGGCGGGAAGGAGTGATGTGGTGAGGGGTGACCTCGACGAGACGCTGGCCCGACTGGCCCGGCGCGAGGAGGCGCAGCGCCGACGGGTCAACGACCAGGACGACACCACACCGCCGTCGGGTCAGCCGGTTCTCGGGCGCGGCAACGCCCGGCCGGGCCGACACGGCCCGCGCCACGCGGGGGCGGACCCCTCGGGCGACACGGCCGGGTGGGGGCCGGTCGAGGAGGTGGCCGAGGCGGTACGCCAGGTCGTCGGCGCCCACCCGGGGCTGTCGGTGACCGTGCACGTGGAGCACGACGGGCGCACGTACCCGTTGCGGGTGTCCTGGGACGGGCCGGACGTCACGGTCGGTCCGGTGCCCCCGGCGGTCCCGGTGGAACCTCCACCGACCTGGCCGCTGTCCGGCCGGACGGTGCCCGCCTGGGCTCCCGGCCCGGTCGGGCTGACCCCGGACCCGGCGGCCCGGTTGGCCGAGCTGATCCGCCGTGACCCGTCGTTGTTGGACGAATTGGATCCGCGGCGCTGACCGGCGAAGCTGGCGGACGACCGCTACGGTCGGGCGGTGGCGCAACCCGACCTGACCTTGACGGCGAGCCTACGGCCGGCCGCGCTGGACGCCCGACGGGGCATCGTTCGGCTGCACCCGGAGGCGATGACCGCACTGGGCCTGCGCCCCGGCGACCCGGTCCGGCTCGCCGGTCGCCGGGAGACGGCCGGGATCGTGGCGGCGGCGGCACCCGGCGCGAGCAGCGCCCTGTTGTACGCCGACGACCTGGTCCTGGGCAACCTGGGCCTGCGCGACGGTGGTCAGGTGCGGGTCAGCCCGGCGCCGCTGACCCCGGCGGGTCGGGTCGTCCTGGCCGGGCCGGTGGGGGTGATGGCAGCGGTCAGCCCGGAGATGCTCCGGCTCGCCCTGCTGGGCAAGGTGCTCACCGCCGGTGACGACGTGTCGCTGTTGCCGCAGGACGTGCTTCCGGACGCGTCGGTACGCGGCCTGGTCGAGGCGGCTCGTCGCAGCCTCGCCAACACGGTCGGTTTCGCCTGGACCAGCACTCTGCTGACCGTGGTCGCGGTCGAGCCGGCCGTCGGCGCACTGGTCACCATGAACACGGTGGTCACCTGGGAGCACGGCGCGACCACGCACGGGCCCAGCCCGGTCGACACCGCACCGCCCGAGCCGCGCGGGGCGGCCGACACGGCCCCGGTCGACGACGCCCCGGACGTGGACGAGCTGCCCGGGCTGCGGGCCCAGGCCGAGGAGCTGAACGAACTGCTCGACCTCGGTTTCCACCACCGGGAGGTGCTGGGCCGGCTGGGCACCACGATCTCGTTGGGGGTGCTGCTCGTTGGCCCGGCGGGCTCCGGGAAGTCGGCGCTGGTCCGGGCCGTCGCCGCCCGGGTCGGTGCCCGTGTCCATCCGATCTGGGCACCGGAGGTGGCCGCGCTGGCCAACCAGGCCGCTGCTGACCGCCTGCGCGCCGCGGCGACAGCGGCCCGCACCGGTGGGCCGGCGGTGCTGCTGGTCAGCGACGTCGAGGCGCTCGCACCGGCGGACGAGCCCGGCCCGGTGGCGACGGTGTTCCGCCAGGTGCTCGTGGAGAGCATCCGAGCCGGCGTCGCCGTGGTCTGCGCCACCAGCCGACCGGAGGCGGTCGATCCCGCGCTGCGCGCGCCGGACCTGTTGTCGCTGCGGATCAGCATCCCGCTCCCCGATCAGGCGCTACGCCGCGAACAGCTCACCGTGCTGACCCGGCAGGTGCCGCTGGCCGACGACGTCCGGCTGGACGAGGTGGCCGCGCGTACCCCCGGGTTCGTCGCGGCCGACCTGGCCGCGCTGGTCCGGGAGGCCGGGGTACGCGCGGCACTGCGGCAGAAGTCCGCCGAGACGCCCACGGTGTCGATGGCCGATTTCACCGCTGCCCTGGAGGTGGTCCGGCCGACCACGATGGCGTCGTCCACGCTGGACCTGGCCTCGGTGACCCTCGACGACGTGGGCGGTCTGGACGAGGTCAAGCAGACCCTCACCGAGTCGGTGTTGTGGCCGTTGACCTACCCGGACACGTTCGCCCGGCTCGGGGTCCAGCCGCCGCGCGGCGTGCTGCTCTACGGGCCACCGGGCTGCGGCAAGACGTACCTGGTCACCGCGCTGGCCGGGTCGGGGCGGGCCAACGTGCTGTCGGTGAAGGGCGCCGAACTGCTCTCCAAGTGGGTCGGCGAGAGCGAGCGCGCGGTCCGGGAACTGTTCCGTCGGGCCCGGGAGGCGGCCCCCACGCTGATCTTCCTGGACGAGGTGGACGCGCTGGCCCCGGTACGCGGCCAGGCGACCGACGGGGGCACCACGGACCGGGTCGTCGCCGCGCTGCTGACCGAACTGGACGGGGTGGAGACGCTGCGCAACGTGGTGGTGGTCGGCGCGACGAACCGGCCGGACCTGGTCGACCCCGCACTGCTGCGGCCGGGCCGGTTGGAGCGGCTGGTCTACGTACCGCCGCCGGACGGACCCGCCCGCTCGGAGATCCTGCGGGCCGCGTCCCGGCAGGTGCCGCTGGCCCCGGACGTGGACCTGTCGACCCTGGGCGACGAGCTGACCGGCTTCTCCGCCGCCGACTGCGCGGCGCTGGTCCGGGAGGCGGCGCTGGCCGCCATGCGTGAGTCGCTCGCCGCCGCCACGGTCACCGCCGAGCATGTGGCGACCGCGCGGGCACGGGTACGCCCGTCGCTGGACCCGGCCCAGGTGGCCTGGCTGGCCGCGTACGCCGCTGACCGGGAGTGAGCAGACCAGCCCAGGCGGTCGGCGGTTACCTCTGCGGTCGCCGCCGACCGGCCGGCGTCAGAGCGCGGGTGGCGTCGAATCCAGGCAGATCTCGGCGCGCACCTTTCCGGCCTGCTCGTCCAATTTCGCGCCGCATCTCTTGAGAAGGGCGACGGCACCCGCGTTGTCCGAATCCGTCTCCGCCACGACGACTCGCATTCCCGCCCGGGCGGCGGCGTTCAGCAACTCCCGCAGGGCGGCCGCGCCGATCCCCTGCCCGCGTGCCGAGCGACCGAGCCACATGCCGGTCTCCACCGTGTCGGGCTCGTCACAGCGTGTCATCCGCACCATGCCCAGCACCTCGCCGCCGACGAGGATCGCGTACATCTGCGAGCGGGTCGGGCCGTCCAGTCCTCCGAAGCTCGCCCGATGGAACTCCCGAAACGCCTCACGGCGGGCGAGCGACCAGCCGGCGGGCGCCTCGACCGGCGGCATGACATCGCCGGGCTCCGCCTCGGCAGCCGCTACGGAGAGCAATGGCTCCAGGTTCCGCTCGTCCACCGGCTCCAGCCGGACCGCACCCGCCACGTGCCGCAGTCTGCCGCCCCCATCGGCCGAAGTCCACCCCAATGGCGATGCACTGGCGGTCCGGCTACCCGTCCCGGCCGGTCGGGCGGCCTGGGTGTTACTCATCACGCTCTGTCGTCACCCGTTGGTGGCTGAGATGGTCGGCTCGAACTCGCAGAACACCACCGAGGCGTCGTCGGTGGGCTTGTGCCGGCGCAGCCGATCGGGGTGGTCGCGCTCGGCGGCCCGGACCCGGTCGATCAACCCGCCCGGCCCGTCCGTGCTCAGCAGGTCCAGCAGACCCGGCCAGTCGGTCAAACCGAACTGCTCCACCGCGCTGGACGCGCCATCGCTGAGCAGAGCCGCCCGGCGCAGCGCCGTCGGGCCGCGCCGGGGCAGGGTCCCGGTCACCGCGTGGAAGGCCGCGTCGGGATCGGCCGCAGCGACCCAGTAGCCGTGGGTGCGGTTCATCCGCTCCCGCTGGACGCTCACGGCGTGCCGGAACCGGGTGACCGGGTCCGCGGCCCCGCCCGGCACCATCGCGACCGTCTCCCGCAGCTCCACCATCGCCGCGTCCAACCGGTTGTCGGTCACCACGCTGACCTGACCGCCGCAGTCCAGGACCAGTGGGCTGTCGCAGAGCACCAGGTAGTCGACCTCGTCACCGCAGTCACGCAGGAGGCAGACCGTGCTGGACGGGGTGCCTGGATGGTCGAGGTCGCACTGCTCGCCGTGGTCGGCGCGCACCGCGAGGATGGCGGCGGCCAGGTTGCTGGTCAGCCGGGCCGCCGGGCGGACCGCCTCCGCCACGCCGAGCCGGGCGGCCAGGTGCCGGACGTACCACTCCGGCCCGTGCACGCAGCCGGTGTCGAAACCCTCCGGTACGGTCGCGCCGTCGAGGACACCGACCAGCGGGCCGATCCGGAAGACCAGGTCCTCGTTGACCGGCCGGCCGGGGGCCGGCGCGGACGCGGATCGCACGCGCATCACCGGCACACCTGCCGAGGGTTGGCACCCGTCACAGCCTCTCCCTCCGTCGCCTCCGGTCCACCTACCCGCGCTGCCGGAGCGCTCCCCGCGTACCCCCTGGGTCGGGTGACATGCCTGGCCGGATGGCTTGCCACGGTGCTGAACGACCAGCGGATGCCGGTCAGCGGCGACGGTTGCGGGCGCGCGACGAACGTAGCCGCCGGAGCCGACCGATCAGCACGGGATCGGCGGCGAGTGCGGCCGGATTGTCCAGCAGCCCGTTGAGCAGTTGGTAGTAGCGGGTGGAGGAAACCCCGAAGGTGTCCCGGACGGCCTGCTCCTTGGCACCGGCATGTCGCCACCACTGCTGCTCGAAGGCGAGGATCGCCCGCTCCCGCTCGGTCAACCCCGCCGCCGGGTCGACGGGCTGGACGTGCGCCGGTTCGTCGCTCGGCTCGTCCGGGCGCGGCGGTTCGTCGGCGGTCTCGATGGGCGGAGCGGGCCGGGGAGTCGGAACGGTCGGCCCCACGCCACCCGGACGAGCGTCGGTGGACGGCTCCGGGGTGGTGGCGTCGGCGGACATTCGCTCAGCCTAGCCAGCGAGGACCAGGGTCGCAGCAGCCGGCGCGGCGTGGACCGAACGCACGAAGGCCCCCGACTCTCGCCGGGGGCCTTCGCAGCGGAATCTCAGGAGATGTCGCGGCGACGCATCGCCCAGAGCGCCGCCCCGAGGATCACCACCAACCCGATCGAGAACAGTGCGGACGACTGCTGCCAGGTGATGTCCAGCGTGGCGGGCTTGCACTCCCCGTAGTAGGTCGCGTTGCAGGAGTTCCAGTCCTGCAACGTCACCGTCTTCGTCATCCAGGCCAGCGCGTACGTGGGCAGCAGCCAGGCCTCGGCGAACTTCACGTTCGCCATCGACAGCAGGATGCCGAGGCCGAACTGGCCGACCACCATCAGCGCCACCACACCGCCGAGGGCCATCGCGGTGTGCCGGCCCAGCGAGGCGAGGGCGAAGCCGATGGTGGTCAGCACCAGCACCAGCACCACACCGCGTACCCCGGTCAGGATGGCCGACTGCATGACCCCGGAGGTCACCTTCTCGGTGCTGCCCCGGAAGGTGGCGACCGCCCAGAACCCGGCGAACCACAGCACCGCGGCGGGCAGCGTCACCGCCAGGATGCCGGTGAGCAGCGCGGCCAGCTTGGTCAGGAGTACGGTGAGCCGCTTCGGTCGCCAGAGCAGCAGGTTCATCATGCCGCCGGTGCTCCACTCGGCGCCCACGAAGGACGCCCCGATCACGAACCCGACCAGCGCGAGGATCGCCGCGAACGGGATCAGTGTCTCGTCGAACGTCTCCCGGAAGTCGAACGTCGACGGCAGGAACCACTCCGCCTTGATCTCCTCCCGGGGCGGCGGCGTGATCACCGAACAGTCGGGGGGGTAGCGGCCGTCGGTCGCCGTACCGGCCGTCTTGGCCTGCTCGCAGGCAACACGCTCCTGCTCGCTCCAGCGCACCTGCTCCTGGTACTGCTGGTCGGCCTGGCGCTCGGCCCTGGCGAGCTGCCCGGCGTCGATCTTCTGGTTGGTGAAGAACACGCCGACCATCACCGCGGCCAGCACCAGCAGGCCGAGCAGCGTCATGTACCGGGTGAAGCGCCGCTTGGCGAGCCGGCGCAGCTCCGTACGATAGAGGCTCACGCGCCCCACCCTCCCCCAGCGGCGCCGGGCTGACCCGTCCCGCCGACCTTCATGGACTCGTCGACCTGCCGGTGCTGACCGGGTACCGGCGCGGTGGCGGTCAGCTCGAGGAAGACGCTCTCCAGATCGACGGCGATCGGCGCCAACTCGCTGACGTAGAGGTTCTGCTCGGCGAGCAGCCGCGTCACCGAGGCCGGCTTGTCGACGCCGGCCAGCATCAGGTGGTCGGGGTGGCCGGTCACCCGGATCCCGGCCTTGGTGAGGGTCTCGGTGGCCGCCGGCAGGTCGCTGACCGCCTCCAACCGGAGCCGGACCGCACCGGACGAGTGCTGCGCGAGCACCTCGTCGACCGGGCCGAACGCGACCCGCCGACCCAGCGAGATGATGGTGACCGAGTCACAGATCAGCTGGATCTCGCCGAGGATGTGGCTGGACAGCACCACAGTCATCCCCGATTCGGCGAGGTTGCGCATCAGCGTGCGCATCTCCCGGATGCCGCCCGGGTCGAGGCCGTTGGCGGGCTCGTCGAGGATGAGCAGCTTCGGGTTCTTCAGGAGGGCCGAGGCCACGGCGAGCCGCTGCTTCATGCCCAGCGAGTACGTCTTGACCCGCTCGCCGGCCCGGTCGCGCAGCCCGACGAGTTCCAACACCTCGTCGACCCGGGTTGCCGGCACCTCGCCCGCCCCGGCCAGCAGGGACAGCGTGTCCCGTGCCGTGAAGTGCGGGAAGAACTGCGGGCTCTCCACGATCGCGCCGACCTGGCCGGCGACCGCGGGCAGCGCGTCGGGGACCTCGTGCCCGAGCACCGCCATCCGGCCGCCGTCGGGTCGGATGAGGCCGAGCAGGGTACGCAGCGTGGTGGTCTTGCCGGACCCGTTGGGACCCAGGAAGCCGTGCACCTGCCCTGCGTCGACCCGCATGTCGAAGCCGTCGAGCGCGTTGCGGGCGCCGCGTCGACGACTCTTGTACGTCTTACGTAGACCTTCGATCTCCAGGACAGCTGGCAAGCTGCACCTCCCCCGA
Source organism: Micromonospora sp. B9E7 (assembly GCF_039871815.1). Taxonomy (NCBI): domain Bacteria; kingdom Bacillati; phylum Actinomycetota; class Actinomycetes; order Micromonosporales; family Micromonosporaceae; genus Micromonospora; species Micromonospora sp. B9E7. The sequence continues at coordinate 172,960 of NZ_JBDPLX010000010.1, read as the reverse complement.
TGGGTGGGCGTGACAGCCGACACCATACGCGGTATGCAGGCGCTCGCAATACGCGGTATGCATCGACGCGCCGAACGGGCTAATTCATCGACGGAACGTGACCGCTCAGGCGCAGACCACCTGCACGCCGGCAGCGCGGAACGCCTCCACCACCTCCGGGGCGGCACCGGAGTCGGTCACCAGCGTCTCCACCCGCTCGACGGGGCAGATCCGGGCGAACGCGTGGCCCCCCAACTTGGACGAATCGGCGATGATCACCACGCGCTTGGCTCGGGCCACCATCAGGTTGTTCATCGCCGCCTCGCCCTCGTGGTGGGCGGCCGCGCCGAGCTGCGGGTCGATCGCGTCCACACCGAGCAACGCGACGTCCAGGGTGACCTCACGCAGCAACGCCCCGCCCAGCGGGCCGACGAGTTCGAACGACTTCGGGCGCACCACACCGCCGGCCACCACGACCTTCATCCGGGACCGCACCAGCAGCTCGTTGGCGATGTTCAACGCGTTGGTGACCACGGTGAGCTGGGCGCCCTCGGCACTGGTGTTCAGGTCCGGGCGGACGGCGAGAGCCCTCGCCACCTCGGTGCTCGTGGTGCCGCCGTTCAGGCCGACCACAGTGCCCGGCGTGACCAGCGCGGCGGCGGCTGCGCCGATCCGCTGCTTCTCCGCCGAGTGCTTGGCGGTCTTGTAGCGCAGCGGCAGGTCGTACGAGACGCCGTTGGCGACCGCGCCACCCCGGGTCCTCGTGATCATCTGCTGCTGGGCGAGCTGGTCGAAGTCACGCCGGATGGTGGCCTGGGAGACGTCCAGCCGCTCGGCTGCCGCCTCGACGCTGACCCGGCCGTTGTCGGTCAGCATCTCGAGAAGGGCGTTCCATCTGGCGTACCGGTCCACCGCGGAGGCCCTCCCAGCAACTGCACGGACGGTGATTGATTGCGTGCACACTAGTGCGCGAAACTAGGTGGGCGCAAAAGACTGACCTGCGCGATCGGCTGGCCGGTTGCCACGGCCACCCGCATTCGCGCAGAATAACGCGCGAAATACGGGTCTAACGAGCCGTATTGCGCACCGGTCGCCCCTGCGAGGAGTTTTCCATGACGTACGTGGACGCGGAGATCGCGAGCCAACCCGACTGCTGGCGGGAGGCGGCCGAGCTGGCCGGTGTCGTACATGGCGATCTGCCGCGCCCCGGTGAACGGGTCGCCGTCGTCGGTTGCGGCACGTCGTGGTTCATGGCGATGGCGTACGCGGCCCGCCGCGAGCAGGCCGGCCAGGGTGAGACCGACGCGTTCCAGGCGTCCGAGTTCCCCGCCGGCCGCCACTACGACCGGTTGATCGCGATCACCCGCTCCGGCTGCACGACCGAGGTGCTGGAACTGCTCGCCGCACTGCGCGGGCGGACACCCACCACGGTCATCGTCGGCGACCCGGCGTCCCCGGCGGTCGACCTCGCCACCGCCGCGGTGACCATGCCCTTCGCCGACGAGCGGTCGGTGGTGCAGACCCGCTTCGCGACCACCGCGCTGGCCCTGCTCCGGGCCCATCTCGGCGACCCGGTGACCGCGCTCGCCGCCGACGCCGAGGTGGCGGTGCGCTCACCGCTGCCGATCGACCCGGCCCTCATCGGGCAGGTCACCTTCCTCGGTCGGGGGTGGACGATCGGGCTGGCACAGGAGGCGGCTCTGAAGTGCCGGGAAACGGCGATCTTCTGGGCCGAGGCGTACCCGGCGATGGACTACCGCCACGGGCCCATCTCGGTCGCCGCGCCCGGCCGGCTGGTGTGGGCGTTCGGCGAACTGCCCGACGGGCTGCCCGAGGACGTGGCCGCCACCGGCGCGGCTTTCGTGCACAGCCGCACCCACGGTTGGCGCACGGTGTTGGGTAGCTGGTCCGCCGGGCGTACCCCGGTCGACCCGATGGCCGACCTGATCCTGGCGCAACGCTTCGCGGTCGCGCTGGCGACCAGCCGGGGTCTCGACCCGGACGCGCCCCGGCACCTGTCCCGGGCCGTGGTGCTGGCGTGAACAGTGGCGACGCCGTGCCTACCGACCCCGTGGTCGTCGCGCTGGACGTCGGTGGCACCGGCATGAAATGCGCCCTGGTCCGGCCGGACGGCGTCGCGGTACGCACCGAGCGGCACCCCACCGACGCCGGACGCGGCCCGGCCGCCGTGGTCGCCACCATCCTGGACGTGGCCGAAGGGCTCGCCGACAAGGCCCGCGCCGACGGCCTCACCCCGATCGCGGTCGGCATCGCCGTCCCCGGGGTGGTGGACGAGGCACGCGGGGTCGCGGTCTGGTCGGCGAACGTCGGCTTCCGGGACGTACCCCTGCGGGACCTGGCGGTGCGGAGGCTCGGCCTGCCGACGGCGCTCGGCCACGACGTGCGTGTCGGCGGTCTCGCCGAGGCTCGGCTCGGTGCCGGGCGCGGTGCCGGGCACGTGCTGTTCGTGGCGATCGGCACCGGCATCGCCGCCGCGCACGTCGTGGACGGTCACGCCGCTGTCGGCGCGCACGGCGCTGCCGGGGAGATCGGCCACATCCTGGTCCGGCCGGGCGGTCCGCGCTGCGGCTGCGGCCGACCCGGCTGTCTGGAGGCGGTCGCCTCGGCCGCGGCGGTCGGACGCCGCTACGCCGAGCTGGCCGGCGCGGTTGCCGACGCTCCGGTGTCAGCCGCCGAGGTGGCCGAGCGGGCCGCAGCCGGCGAACCACTCGCCGGCCAGGTCTGGCAGGAGACGGTCGAGGCGCTCGCCGACGGCCTGGCCAGCGGGCAGGCGCTGTTCGACGTGGCGACGATCGTGCTCGGCGGTGGCCTCGCCCAGGCCGGGGATCGGCTGCTGACCCCGCTGCGGGCGGCGCTGCACGAGCGGATGACCTTCCACCGGGAGCCGCAACTTGTCGCGGCAGCCCTCGGCGACGAGGCCGGCTGCCTCGGTGCCGCCCTGCTCGCAATGGACGCCGTGCGCGCCCACGACCATCAGGAGAGACGATGACCGTACGGGTGAACGGCCGCGTGGTGACCCCGACCGGTGTCATCCGACAGGGCTGCGTCGAGTGGGACGGGGATCGGATCACCGCGGTCGCCGAGTATCCGACGGTCCGTGACGGGCACTGGATCCTGCCGGGCTTCGTCGACATGCACACGCATGGCGGTGGCGGGCACACCTTTACGACCGGGGACTCCGACGAGGCCCGGGCGGCGGCCGACTTCCACCTCGCGCACGGCACGACCACCGTGCTGGCGAGCCTGGTCAGCGCACCCTTCGAGTTGATGCGATCGGCCACCGAGGCGTTCGCCCCGCTGGTGGAGGAGGGCGTGCTGGCGGGTGTCCACTTCGAAGGGCCCTACCTCTCCGAGACGCGTTGTGGCGCGCAGAACCCGGAGTACCTCCGCGACCCGTCGACCGACGAGCTGGCCGAACTCGTCAAGCTGGGCCGGGGCGCGGTCCGGATGGTCACCCTCGCCCCGGAACGTGACGGTGCGTTGGAGGCGATCAAGCTGCTCACTTCGCAGCGGGTGGTGGCGGCGGTCGGCCACACCGACGCCACGTACGAGCAGACCCGGGCCGCCGTCGCCGCCGGCGCCAGCGTCGGCACCCACCTGTTCAACGGCATGCGACAGGTGCACCACCGTGAGCCGGGCCCGGTGGTTGCCCTGCTCGACGCGCCCACCGTGATCTGTGAGCTGATCGCTGACGGGGTACACCTGCACGACGGGATGCTGACCCACGTCGCCGCGACCGCCGGCCCGGACCGGGCCGCGCTGATCACCGACGCGATGGCCGCCGCCGGGATGCCCGACGGCGAGTACGAGTTGGGCGGTCAGGCCGTCACCGTGGCCGACGGGGTGGCCCGACTCGCTCGCGACGGTGCGATCGCCGGGAGCACCCTGACCATGGACGCCGCGCTACGGCACGCCGTGGCTGCCGGAATCCCGATCGCCGACGCGGCACGGATGGTGGCCACCACCCCGGCCCGGGCCATCGGCCTGGGCGACCGGGTCGGGGCCCTCCAGGTGGGCCTACGCGCCGACCTGGTGGTGCTGGACGACGACCTGAACGTGGTGCGGGTGCTGCGCGGAGGCTCCTGGGTGGAGTGAGACCATCGGCCACGACGGGGCGCTGGCGCGCATGTCGGCGACATCGCCGCAGCCCGCCCCACATGTGGGGCAGCTCGACAGGGCACCTGGAGAGCCTTTGGAGCTGAATCGTTTACGGCATCAGTCTCGTCACCGGCATGCTCGGCCACCCGTGGCTGAATCGTCTACGACATCAGCTCCAAAGGCGTTCGGCCAGATAGTCCGGTCGCCGAGCCGACGAGGCCCTGCACGACCGGACCCCCGCACGACCAGGCCAGGTCTTAGCTCAGATCTGGGACTGCCACGCCCAGGATGGCCTGCTCGTCGGGGCGGTGCACCAGCACGTCGGTCAGGTACGACTGGACCGCGTGGCGCATTCCGACGTCCCGGCCAGCCTGCTCGGAGAGCAGCCACTTGTGCTCGATGATCTGCGCGAACAGCTCCTGCGGCTCCAACTTGCGACGCAGGTGCGCGGGAACTGCCCGGACGACCGGCTCGAAGACCTCGGTGAGCCAGCGGTGCGCGGCCTGCTGCTCGTCGATCAGGTCACTCTCCGCCCGGTAGGCGTCCAGGTCGTTGAGCAGCTTGCGCGCCTGGTTCTCCTCGGCGTCCAGACCGGTCAGCCGCAGCAGCCGCCGGGTGTGGTAGCCGGCGTCCACCACCTTCGGCCGGACCAGGAAACGCCCGTCGTCGATGGACGACATGGCCACCTCGGCCACGTCGAAGCCCAGCTCGTTGAGGCGACGGATCCGGCCCTCGATGTCGTGCCGGGCCTCCCGTTCGACGGCCTGCTCGTAGGTGATCTCGTGCCACAGCCGCTCGTAGCGCTGCACGACCTCCTCGCAGACCACCTCCGGGTCGATGGACTCGTGCAGCAGGCCGGCGGCCTGCAGGTCCAACGCCTCGCCGAAGATGTTCACCCGGGCGATCTCCAGGTCCTCACCGCGCTGACCGTTGGAGAGCGAGTTGTGCAACGCGCCGGTCTCCGCGTCCACCAGGTAGGCGGCGAACGCACCCGCGTCCCGGCGGAACAGCGTGTTCGACAGCGAGCAGTCGCCCCAGAAGAAGCCGGTCAGGTGCATCCGCACGATCAGGGCGGCGAGCGCGTCGAGCAGCCGGCTCATCGTCTCCGGTCGCAGCGTGTGCGAGAAGAGCGCACGGTACGGCAGCGAGAACTGGAGGTGCCGGGTGATCAGCACCGATTCGAGGGGCTCCCCGTCCTCGGTCTGCCGGTCGGCGACGACCGCCACCGCCTCGACCGAGGGGAAGTCGATCCGCTCCAGGGCCCGGAGCAGGTCGTACTCCCGCTCGGCGATCCGCTCGCGGGTCTCCTTGAACGCGTAGACATAGTCACCGAGCCGGACGAACCGGACGATGTGTCGGGAGATGCCCTGTGGCAGGGCCACCAGGTGTTGGGCAGGCCACTCCTCCAGCGGAGTCGACCAGGGCAGGTCGAGCAGCGCCGGGTCCACGAGGGCAGACGTGATCCGCACGGGCACAAGCATGACTGGTCGCCCCCCGCATCCGCCTCACATCGTGGTTGGGCCCACAGCTCCGAACACCCCGGCCTCGCACCGGGCCGGTAGCGTGGTCGCGTGCTCAAACCCACGGCGGTACGACGTGACCTGCGGCTACGGCCCGTCCGCCCGGCCGGCTGGTGGTTCGACGCGCTCCTGCTGGTCGGGTTCGGCGCGTTGACCCTGGCGCTCGCCGGAGGCGCCCTGCTCGGTCTGGACCTGGCGGTCCGAGAGTGGGCCTACGCCCATCACCCAGCGCCGATCTACTGGACGGCGCGGGTGTTCAACTTCCTCGGGCAGGGCGGCTGGCTGCTGATGCCGATCTCGGGGGCGCTCGGCATCGCCGTGGCCTGGCGGGCCCGCACGGTCCGGCCGCTGCTGCTGCTGGCGGGGGCGTTCGTGCTCCTGTATCTGACGGTCGGGCCGCTCAAGGTCCTGACCGACCGGGCCGCACCCAGCTCGGATCTGCCGCCGACCCAGTCGGTCCGGATCTTCAACGACCTGCCGCCCACCGAGTACGACCTCTCCTACCCGTCCGGGCACGTCGCCAACGCGATCGTCTGGTACGGGGTGATGGCCGTCCTGCTGACCGCGCTGACGTCCGGGCGACTGCACCCGACCGTGCACCGGCTGATCCGATTTGCCCCGCCGGCGATTCTCCTGGTCACCACGACCTACCTGAACTTCCACTGGCTCACCGACGGCGTGGCGGCCCTGCTGCTGGGGCTCTTCCTGGACCGGCTGCTGCACCGGGTGCCCTGGGACGAGGTGCCGCTCCCCGGCCGGTTACGCGCGTGGGACCGGCCGTTCACCTCGTACCCCTAGGGTTTCGGTTCGTGGACCAACTGTCGCGGCGGCTCGGCGTACCCGATGCGGTTGTCATCGGTTTGGGCTCCATGCTCGGCGCGGGCGTCTTCGTGGTCTTCGGCCCGGCCGCGGCGGCGGCCGGCGGTGCCGGCCTGCTGCCCGCGCTGGTGCTGGCCGGTTTCGTCGCCTTCTGCAACGCGACCAGTTCGGCGCGGCTGGCGGCCCGTTACCCGGAGTCGGGTGGCACCTACGTCTACGGGCGGGAGCGTCTCGGACCGTTCGCCGGTTTCGTGGCCGGCTGGGGCTTCGTGGTCGGCAAGACGGCGAGCTGCGCGGCGATGGCGTTGACCATCGGGGCGTACCTGTGGCCGGGGCAGGCCCGGCTGGTCGCCGTCGGCGCGGTGCTCGCGGTGACCGCCGTGAACCTGCGCGGCATCGGCAAGACGGCCACTGCCACCAAGCTGCTGGTCGCGCTCGTGCTCACGGTGCTGGCCCTGGTCGCGGTCGTCGGCGTGGTGGGCGGGCCGGTGCATCTGGACGGGCTGACCGAGCCCGGCGGCTCCGCCCGGGGCGTGCTGACCGCCGCCGGGTTGTTGTTCTTCGCCTTCGCCGGGTACGCGCGGATCGCCACACTCGGCGAGGAGGTCCGCGACCCGCAGCAGACCATCCCCCGGGCCATGCCGCTGGCGCTCGGGCTGGTACTCGTGATCTACCTGGCGTTGGCGGTGGTCACGCTCGGCGTGCTCGGCGCCGACCGGCTGGCCGGGTCCGCCGCGCCCCTGGTCGACGTGGTGACCGCCGCCGGGCTGCCCGGCCTGGCCTGGGTGGTCCGGGCCGGGGCGACGATCGCGGTCGTCGGCGTGCTGCTGTCCCTGGTCGCCGGAGTGGGCCGGACCACCCTCGCCATGGCCCGCCGCCGCGACCTGCCCGGCGCGCTGGCCGCCGTGCACCAGGTGCACCAGGTGCCGCACCGGGCCGAGCTGGCCGTGGCCGCAGTGGTGATCGCGGTGGTGATGCTCGGCGACGTACGACAGGCGATCGGCTTCTCCAGCTGCACGGTGCTGGTCTACTACTCGATCACCAACGCGGCGGCGCTCACGCTGGGTAGGGAGTCTGGTCGTCGACTGCCGGTGCAGGTACTCGCCGGCCTGGGGCTGGCCGGGTGTCTGCTGCTCGCGGTCAACCTGCCCGTCACCAGCGTGCTCGCGGGGTTCGGTGTGCTCGCGGCCGGTGCCGCCTGGTACGCGCTGCGCCTCGCGCGCCGGTGACCGGCAGAGGCCACCGGCGCGTGGGGTTCAGCGGCTCAACCGCTGGTAGCGGCGCACGGCAAGCGGGGCGAAGATCGCGATCAGGAGCACCGGCCACAGCACCGCCAGCAGCATGGCGTGCTCCGCCGGCCACGAGTCGCCGCCCAGGCCCGGGTTGCCGAACAGCTCACGCATCGCCGCGACGGTGGCCGACAGCGGGTTCCACTCCGAGATCGCACCGATGACCGGTGGCATCAGCTCGGGTGACACGAAGACGTTGGAGATCGCGGTGAGCGGAAACGCGGCCGGGAAGACGATCACGCCGACCGTGTCCGGATTGCGGACCAGCAGCGCCAGGTAGATCCCCATCCAGGTGATCGCGACTCGGAGCAGCAGGAGCAGCCCGACGGCGAGGATGGCCTTGCCCACACCGTGTCGCCACTGCCACCCCACGAGCAGGCCACAGACCAGCAGGGTGGACATCTCCAGCAGCGCGCGGAGCAGGTCGGCCGCACTGCGACCCGTCATCAGGGCGGACCGGGCCATCGGCATCGACCGGAACCGGTCGACGACACCTCGGCTGAGGTCCAGCGCCACGCCGGTCGCGGTGGCGCCCAGGCCGTACAGCATCGTCATCACGAAGACGCCGGGCAGCAGGAACTCGCGGTAGTTGCCACCGCCGGCCACCTGCATGCCGCTGCCGAACACGTACCCGAAGACCAGCACGAACATGATCGGCAGTGAGAAGTAGAGGATCAACTCTTCCGGCGCGCGTACCACGTGGATCATGTTCCGCCTGGTCATCGTCCAACCGTCGGCTACCGCTGCCGTCATGCCGGATCCACCTTTCGTCCGGCGCCGACGGGCTCGCGGGCCTCGTCGGGCCGGTGCCCGGTCAGGTACAGGAACGCCTCGTCCAGCGTCGCGCGCCGCAGCCCGATGTCCTCGACCGCGATCCCGGCGTCGTCCAAGGCCCGCACCACGTCGACAAGCCCGGCGACCCGGTCGGCCACCGGGACGCTGAGACGCCGGATCTCCAGGTCGACCTCCGGCTCGACACCGCAGATCGGCGCGACGACGCGGGCGGCCCGGGTCAGGGCGACGGCGTCACGGACCACCACCTCGATCCGGTCACCGCCGGTCATCGACTTCAGCTCGTCCGGTGATCCCTCGGCCACCACCCGCCCGGCGTCGATCACCGAGATGCGGTTGGCGAGCTGGTCGGCCTCCTCCAGGTACTGCGTGGTGAGCAGCACCGTGGTCCCGTCCGTGACCAGGCCGCGGACCAGGTCCCACACCTGGTTGCGGCTGCGCGGGTCCAGGCCGGTCGTCGGCTCGTCGAGGAAGAGCACACGGGGGGTACGGATCAGGCTGGCGGCGAGGTCCAGCCGTCGGCGCATCCCACCCGAGTACTCACCGGCGGACCGACTCGCCGCCTCGCTCAGCCCGAACCGTTCCAACAGCTCGTCGGCGCGTTGGCGGGCTTCCCGCCGGCCGAGCCGGAACAGTCGGCCGAACAGTTCCAGGTTCTGCCGGCCACTGAGGATCTCGTCGACCGCGGCGTACTGCCCGGTCAGCCCGATCCGGGCGCGCACCTCGTCCGGCTGGCGCAGCACGTCGTACCCGGCCACGCTCGCCCTGCCGGCGTCGAAACGCAGCAGCGTGGCGAGGATCCGTACCGCCGTCGTCTTACCCGCGCCGTTGGGGCCGAGCAGCCCGTACACCGTGCCGGACGGCACGGCCAGGTTGAACGTGTCCAGCGCGCGGGTCGGGCCGTACCGCTTGCCCAGCCCTTCGGCGACCACTTCGAATGTCGTCATGCCTCCACGGTGCGGTGGTCCGCTGACGAGTCACGCACGGTCCGCTGACGGCGGCGCACCGGGTCCGGCCTTCTCCGCCTCGGCAATCTGTTCGAGAACGAACATGATCTCCGCCCGGGTGGCGTCGCCGACGTACCAGCCGGTCAGTCCGCCGGTCAGCGCCGCTTCGCAGAACCGCCTCGCCTCGACCAGATCACCGCGCAGCCGTGCCACCTGCGCGAGGCCGAGCCGGGCGCCGGAGACGAACTCCGGGGCGCCGCTGCGCTGCGCGAGGAGCAGGGCGGCGGCGAAGTCGTCGTGCGCCGCGCCGAGGTCACCGGCCCGCAATCTGATCTCGCCTCGGGTACGCAGCATGTCGGCCTGGTCGACAGCCGATTCGAGTTCCTCGGCCAACCTCATCGCCTGGTCCATGTGGGCGCCCGCCGCTTCCGGATCATCGCGCCAGGCCGCGAGTTCGCCGAGTACGCCCAACGTGATCATGGAACCCCAGCGGTCCCCGGCCTGCCGGAAGCCGTCAAGCGCGGCGTCCAGTGCCGTCCCGGCCTCGTCCCACCGACCGCTCCACATCTGCGCCGAGCCGCTTCCCATCGCGCCCAGCGCGTTGATCCACACGTCCGAACCGACCAGCCGGCGCAGCTCCCGCATCAGCTCGTCGACGTGCTCGGATCCGCCGGACGGCGGTCCGGCCGAGATTCCCGACAGATACAGCAGGAAGGGCTGCCGGGGCGGTCGGTCGAGACTGCGGATGACGGAACGCTGCGTTCTCACCGAGTCCAGCGGCCCGGATCCACCGAGCGAGGCGTTGTAGACGCACAGCACGAACTCCTCGCGCAGCCCGGGAGGCGCTTCGGCACCGAGCACATCGAGGACGTCGGCGGCCAGCCGGGACCCTTCCCCGCGCATGCCGCGCAGCCACCAGTAGAACGACAGGGCCGCGACCAACCCGGCCGCGTCGGCCGCGTCTCCGGCAGCGGTGGCACGGCGCAGAGCGGCATGGAGGTTGTCCCGCTCGGCGTCGAGCCGTCGCAACCAGTGCAACTGCTCCGCGCGCCGGAGGTGGTCGCTGGCGGTCCAGGCGAACTCCAGGAAGTACGCGGTGTGCGCACGACGCCTGTCGTCGGCCTCGCCCGCGTCGGCGATACGCTCGGCGCAGAAGGCGCGGACCGTCTCCAGCATCCGGTACCGGCCGCCGGACATCTCCACGAACGACTTGTCGACCAGGCCGGTCAGCGCGTCGACGAATTCCTCCCTGGGCAGGCCACAGACCTGTTCGGCCGCTTCCAGCGCCGCGCCGCCGGCGAAGACGGTCAGGCGTCGAGCCATTCTCCGTTCGGCATCGCCGAGCAGGTCCCAACTCCACTCGACCACGGCCCGGAGCGTCCGGTGTCGCGGCGACGCGGCCCGACTGCCCATCGACAGCAGCCGGAACCGATCGTCGAGGCGGGCGGCCACCTCGGCGACGGGCAGCGCGCGCAGCCGGGCGGCGGCCAACTCGATCGCCAACGGCAGGCCGTCGAGGGTGCGGCAGATCCGCAGCACCGTGTCGACGTTGGCCGGCGTGATGCTGAAGTCGGGTACGACGTCGGCGGCCCGCTGGGCGAAGAGACGGACGGCGGCGTAGTCGTCGACGTCCGGCGCGGACGCTCCCAGCGGTGGCAGGGTGAGCCCGGACAGCGGGCACAGCGCCTCACCGGCCAGCCCGAGCGGCTCGCGACTCGTGGCCAGGACACGCAGCGCCGGGCACGCGCCCAGCAACCGGGCGGCCAGCCGTGCGGCGTCGGCGATGACGTGCTCGCAGTTGTCGAGCACCAACAGCAGCCGGCGCTCGGCGAGCGCCTCGACCAGCCGGTCGGTGGGTTGCCGGCCCGGCTCGACCGGGGCGCGCAGGCCCGCGTCGCGCAGGCCGAGCGCGCTCAGCACCGCCTGCGGTACGTCCGAACCGTCGGCCAACCCGGCCAGCTCGACGAAGCGGACCTCCCCGTCGACTCGGCCCGCAGCCTCGATCGCCAACCGGGTCTTGCCCGCTCCCCCGGGACCGGTGAGGGTGACCAGCCGCCGTTCGCCGAGCAGGTCACCGACACGCCTGAGCTCCTCGTCCCGCCCGACGAACGTGGTGAGCTGACTCGGCAGGCCAGGTTCGGCCGCCGGGCGGTCCTCGCCGCGGAGCACGGCCAGGTGAATCGCGGCCAGCTCCGCCGACGCATCGACCCCGAGTTGGTCCGCCAACGTGCGCCGAGCGTCCTCGAACTCGGCCAGCGCCTCCGCCGGCCTGCCCAGTGCGGACAGGGCACGCATGAGCTGGCCCCGCGACCGCTCCCGCAACGGATGCGCGGCGACGAACTCCCGTAACTCCGCGACCAGCGCGGCGGGCGCACCCAGCGCCAGCTCCGCATCGACCCGATCTTCGATCGCGGCCAGCCGTAGTTCGTCCAGCCGGGCCGCCCGGGCGGGTGCGCCCGTCACATCCGCCAGGGCAGGGCCACGCCACAGCTCCAGCGCCTCCCGCAGAACGGCCGCCGCTCGGGGCCAGTCACCGCCGGCGAGTGCGCGCCGCCCGGCCTCGGCAAGTCGCTCGAACCGGTACGCGTCGACATCCTCGGGATCCACGGCGAGGCGGTAGCCGACCGGATGGAACTCGACCGGGTTCCACTCGGCGGGCAGAGCCTGACGCAGGCGCGACACCTGGGACTGGAGCGCGTTGGCCGCACCTCGCGGCGGGTGCTCCCCGTACAGGCCGTCGATCAGTCGCTCGGCGGAGACGACGCGTCCCGCGTCGAGCACAAGGAGCGCCAGCAGCGCGCGCAGCCGGGGGCCGCCCACGGGAATCTCGCGCCCGTCGGCCAGCAGCACCTGGGTCGACCCCAGGATGCGGAAACGCATGCCTTGGATTGTCGCTCAGTGCCGGTCGGTTCCTGCGGACCGATCCGCCAGCCGTCGACCGTCAGCTCACCTCGCCGGTCCCGTCATGCCGGCGGGTCAGCTCGAGTTCGTCAGGTTGACCGCCGTTGGTTGTCGAGGGCACCTCCCCGGCGGCAGGGACGGGATGTGCCGCGCCGACCCCCGAGCCCGCCTGGCTCGGCACCGACGGGAGCGCCGCCGCTGGGGTGTGCACTCCGCCGTGGACCGACCCGGCCGGCCGGACGACCGGGCCCGGGTGGGCCGGCGGAGCGCACTGCCGCGTCAGCCAGTCCAACCCGCGCCGGCGGGCGACCACGGTCAACCGGTCGCCCGCGAAGATCACCTGCCGGGGATCGAGGTCCTTCCACCAGATCGTCTTGCCACCGCCGGCCGGAGTCCGGGCGATCAGCCGGACCTGCCCGTCCCGGTTGACCACGTCCAGCGGTCGTCCGTCCAGCTCGGATCCGGCGGCGACCGGCACCTCGGCCACCGGCAGCGCGTGCCGGTCGACCGGAATGGTGGTGATCACCGCGCGTTCGGTGAGCGCCCCGATGAAGGCCGGGGCGGCCAGGTAGGAGACCGATCGGGACACCCCGAGGGCGAAGGTCTCCTCCACCCGCTCGGCGAAGTCGCCGTCGAAGAACCGCAGCACCACCCGCAGGTCGTTACGCAGATCGCGAGCGGTGAGCGCCGCCTCCAGGTTGGCAACATCGTCGGTGGATGCCACCACCAGCGCCTGGCAGTCCGCCACCGACGCGGCGACGAGCGTTTCCGGCAGTGCGGCGTCGCCGACGATCAGCGGCACCTCCAGTTGACGGGCCAGGGCCGCGCCGCGCGGCTCCGGATCCTTGTCGATCGCCACCACCTCGACGTCGTACTCGCGGAGCTGCGCCATCACCCGGGTGCCGACGTTGCCCAGGCCGATCACCACGACGTGCCCGGCCCGCGCCGGCTGCAACCGGCCGGTGTGCAGCGCCAGCCGGGCGTTGACGATGCCGTCCACCACCACCGCGGTGATCAGCGGGATCAGCGCCAACCCGGCCAGGTTGAGCACCACCTGCATGATCTGCGCGTCCGCCGGTTTGCCGGTGTCCGGGTCGGCGCCGCTGAGCGTGGTGACCAGCGTCAGGTACAGCGCTTCCAACGGAGAGACGTTCTCGGCGCGGGAGATCAGCGCCCCCAGCACCACGATCAGCGCGAGTACCAGCATCACCGCGATGCCGATCTTGCGGGTCGCGAACCCGCGTACCGCGCCCAGCAGCACCGCGACCGGACGGCGTCGCCGGCGGGCCCGGACCAACCGGCGGGCGGCGACCTCGGTGCCTGGCGGCTGCCCGGTCGCCTCGGCGAGCACCAGGTCCGCGCCGGCCTGCTCGGCCGGCAGCAACTCCACTCCCTGTGCCTCGGTGAGGTGGGCCAACGCGCAGACCACGTCCTGCGGTCGGACGTCGGCCCGCCGCGCCACCCGCAGCGTCTTGTCCCGATGTTGGAAGGAGCTGGGGTCGACCTCGTTGAGCGCGGCGGCCACGAAGGCCGGCGCGGCCATCTCGGCGTCGGAGAGCACCTCGACCGGCGCCTTCAGCAGTTTGCGCACGCCGTCGGCGAGGGTGCCGTTGAACATCCGCACCACCTGGCGGACCCGCTGGTCGACGGCCTGCGCGCAGAGCGCGGCGTGCAGGTTGCCGACGTCGTCCTGGTTCAGCAGGGCCAACCCGGCCGCCCCGGCCAGACCGGCGGCCTCGAAGGTGTCCACGTCCAGCCGATCCGACCGGACCACCCGGACTCCTCGTAGTGCCGCCACGTCCGGGCCGTTGCTCCGGTAACGCTCCGGCACCACGACCGTCACCCGGGCCCCACCCGTCGGCAGTTCGGATTCGAGCATCGCCCGGGCCACGTAGTAGGCGAGCGCGTCCTTTCCGCAGACCACGTAGTGCGGTCGCGGATCGCCGGCGGAACGCAGTCGCCAGTTCCACTCGACCGCCCGTCGCGCCCGGTCCCGCCACGGCTCTGCCATGCCCGGATCGTAATCAGCGCGGCCATGCTGGGCGACCCTGTCCGGATCATCCCCGACCAGGCATGCCCGCCCCGGCGACGGGTAGAGCAGCGACATGCAGACGTTCCTCCCGTACCCGGACTTCCTGGCCAGCGCCCGCACGCTGGACCAGAAGCGGCTGGGCAAGCAGCGGGTGGAGGCCATCCAGGTGCTACGCGGACTCACCCGACCCGATTACGGCTGGCGCAACCACCCGGCCGTGAAGATGTGGGCCGGGTACGAGGAGGCGCTCACCCGCTACGGGCTGGACATGTGCGCGGTGTGGACCGAACCGGGGCGGGCGGACACCTGCGCCACCACGATGACCGTCGACCTCGCCGCCGCCTGCGGGGGCGGGGTCGTACGGACCCAGGAGGAGCTGGAACGGGCCGGTGAGCTGCCACCGTGGTTGGGCCGCGACGACCTGCACCTGAGCCACCGCTCGTCGTTGCTACGCAAGGACCCGTCGCACTACCGCCCGCTCTTCGGCGACGACGTCCCGGAGGACCTGGAGTACGTCTGGCCTGCCTCTGACCGCGAGCGCCGCTGCCTCCCGTAGGGGAGACTGGGCCGACGGAGGTGCGCCATGGCGTTGTCGCAAGTGGTGGGTCGGCTCATCGGCGTACGCCAGCACGTGGTGGACCCGGGCGGCGGTGGCGCGGACCGCGTGCCGCGACCCACCACGGCGGTGGTGGTCGGCGGCGGCATCGCCGGCATGTCGACGGCGGTGGTGCTGGCCGAACGGGGTGTGGCGGTCACGGTGTTGGAGGCCGCACCGACGCTCGGCGGTCGACTGGGAGCCTGGCCGGAGGCGCTACCCGACGGCAACCAGCAGAACGAGCACGGCTTCCACGCGTTCTTCCGGCAGTACTACAACTGGCGGTCGATTCTCCGCCGGGTCGACCCTGACCTGGGCTTCCTCAAGTCCATTCCGGGCTACCCGATCCTCAGTGAGCAGTGGCCGACGGAGGAGTTCGGCAAGCTGCCACCGGCGCCGCCGACGAACCTGCTCGCGTTGCTGCTGCGCAGCCCCAGCCTGCGCCTGGCCGACCTGCGACTGATGGATCGCGACGCCGCGTTGCCGCTGCTCACCTACGATCCGGTACGCACCTACGCCGAGTTGGACGGCACCACGGCCGACGCGCTGCTGGCCTCGCTGCGACTGCCGGACCGGGCGCGGGCGATGCTGTTCGAGGTCTTCTCACACTCGTTCTTCAACCACGAGGCCGAGATGTCGGCCGCCGAGATGGTCGCCCAGTTCCACTTCTACCTGCTCGGCAACCCGGAGGGGCTGGCCTTCGACTGCCCCGACGAGGACTACGCCACGGCGATCTGGGAGCCGCTGACCCGGCACGTCGAGAAGCACGGTGGCCGGGTGTTGACCAGTTCCGCCGCGACCGGAGTGCACCGCGGCGCCGACGGCTGGCGGGTGACGACCACCGACGGCGGCAGCCACCCGGCCGGGCACGTCGTGCTCGCCGTCGACCCACCGGCGCTCGCCGCACTCGTCGCGGCCTCTCCCGATCTGGTCGAGCGGGCACCGGAGCTGGCGGCGCGCATGCCTGCGTTCGGCCGGCCCGGCCCGCCGTACGCGGTGGCGCGGTACTGGTGTGACGGGGACGTGGCCGCCGAGCGGGCGGTGTTCAGCGGAGTGTCCCGGCAGCCCACTCTGGACTCGGTGACGCTCTACCACCGGCTGGAGAACGAGCCTCGGCGCTGGGCGCGGCAGACCGGCGGGTCGGTCATCGAGTTGCACGCGTACGCCTGCGAGCCCGACGTGTCTGCCGACGAGTTGGCCGAGCGGATGCGCCGCGAGCTGGTCGCGCTCTGGCCGGAGGCCGGTGACCTGCGGGTCCGCGAGCTGAGGGCCAGGGTCGAGGCGCAGGCGCCGGCGTTCACGCCGGGCAGCCACGCCTGGCGTCCCGGGGTACGCACCGACGCACCCGACGTCTACCTCGCTGGCGACGGCATCGCCACGGACTTCCCGACCGCGTTGATGGAACGGTCCGCGGCGACCGGGATCATCGCGGCGAACCACATCCTGCGGGCAGAGGGCGCCTCGGCCGAGCCGGTGCGCTCGATCCGACCGCGAGGGCTGCTGGCCGGGCGCAGCAGACCGAATCGACAAAACCCGACATAAGCCGCATAAGCTGTCGTACGCTCGATTGATCAACCGTCGATCGGCCGGGCGGGAGGGCAGCGGCAGATGTCACCACTGCACCGCGCCGGCGGGGACACCGGCCCACCGGTCGACGAGATCGGCCGCGACGACGCGTACCCGCTGATCCGCGACGAACGCTCCTGCATCGTCACCGCCCTGCGACTGGGTTGGTGGATGGCCGACGCCTACCACCACGGGCAACACGCGGAGCTGGGCGCTCCCCCCGAGGCGCGTCCGGCTGTACCGCCGGCCAAACTCTCCAACCTCACCGAGATGTCCCCCCACCGACGGATGCGGATGTACCTCGACGGCGTGGACGTCGCCCTGGCCCAGATCGCCGAACTCACCAGACACAACGGGCCGGTGCCCGACACCGCCGCCGCCCGGGCCCTCCTACCGGACGTGGGACGGCCCGATCCCGCCGACCCGGTGCCGCTGCTGCTCGCCCTCGACGACCTCAACGTGGACGTGCTGCGCTGGGCGATGGCCACCAACCACCGGGTCGGCCTGGCCTACCGGCTGGGCCGGTCGGTGGCCGACACCGTCCGGGCCGGCGACGCCGCCCAGTTGCTGAGGCAGTTCGGCGGTCGGCAGATCCAGATCAGCCGGTGGTTGGACGAGCTGGCCACCGTCCTGCCGCCGTACTCGGCAGCGGTGGTGCGTCGGTCTCTCGCCGCCTGGTCGAGCGCCGTCGACCGGGCGGGCCACGGCGACCCGGCCGTGCCGGCACCCGCCGAGCTGAGCCGGGCGCTACGCGGCCAGGGTGACCTCTGGCGCGACGTGCTCACCGGCGGCCTGCACCCACGCGACCTGCTCGACGAGGAGGACTACGCGGTGATCGCCAGGAACCTGATGATCCGGGACCGGCGACTGGTGGCGCAGGCGGCACGGGGCATCTTCTGGCCGGTGCTCGCACCCGTGCTGTTGGTGCTCTTCGTCGTGGTCGGGGTGAGTGCCGCCGCAGCCGCCGGCTCACCGACCACCCGGACGACCGTCGCCCTGGTGGGCCTCGGCGCCGGACTGGCCGCGATCTGGCGGTCGGTTTCCGGGCCGGCGCTGGCGGTCGCGGGCGAGGTCAACCGCCCTCTGCTGGACAGCGAACTCACCGCACGGATGGCCCTGCGGTTGAACCGACCACTGACCACCGCCCACATCGCGGCCAACGGCACCACGGCCACCCGCCGGCAACGCCGCTCCGACGAGGCCAACCGATCGAAATCCGTTGCCCGCCTGTCCCGCCCCGGCCTACCGTGATCGCGCAAGGTCAACCAGCACCGCAGGAGCAGCTCATGACGATGTCGCACGTCACCACCGTGCCGTTGTTGCTGCCCAGCGACGGTTGCCGAGCGGAAGGTCCCCGGGCGGGCCGGCCCGACTGACGCGTACCCGTACGCGCCGAGCCGCCCGTCCGACAGCCGGACCGGGCGGCTCTTCGCCGTCCGGTCACCGTTTGGAAAGGAGTCCCGGTGGACGCCGTCCTCGTCGTCAACGCCGACCTCGGCCCGCTGCACCGGGTCACCGTTCAACACGCCGTCCGGATGCTCTGCCGTCGGGTGGCCGAGATTCACGAGGCCGAGCCGGACCGGGTGATCGGGGTCTTCCCGATGCCCCGGGTGGTGCGGCTGGTCCGCTTCGTGGTCACCAGGTGGAGGTTCAACTCCGGGCCGGCCTGGTCCCGCTCCGGTGTGCTGCGCCGCGACGACAGGTGCTGCGCGTACTGCGGCGGAGCGGCCTCCACCATCGACCACATCCTGCCCCGCTCGCGCGGCGGTCGGAACACCTGGCGGAACACCACCGCCGCCTGCTACGCCTGCAACCAGCGCAAGGGCGACCGGACGCCGGCGGAGGCGGGCATGCCACTGCGCCGGGAACCGGTGAACCCGGGCTGGGGGGCGCTGGCCGGGCGGTGACGGGCAGGCCGGCGGGAACGGGGGGCCGTGTCCGGGTACGTCCCGGGCGCGGCACCCGCCGGCCCCCCGATCAGGCGGCGCGTTCCTTGACCTTCGATCTGGGGTTGCCGTTGGGGCAGTTCAGCCGGATCTCACTGCGGTGCTCCGAGGAACCCAGCTCGACCTGGATCTGCTTCGCCGGGCCCGGGTCGTACGCCTCGGCCCGGAAGCCGGGGGCGGGCGTCACCGCGAGCACCTCGACCGATTTCCCGACGCAACGAACGGCGACCGTCCCGCCGCGCGCGCCAACGGACGTGTCCCCGCCAGGGGTGGACGTCGGTGCCGGCCCGGTCGGGGTTGGGGTCGCTGTCGCGGTGGCGGCGGTCGGGCTCGGGCCGGTCGAAGGGCTCGACCGGGGCGCAGGGGCGGTGCCCCTGGCCGGTGGGACGACGGCCGGTCCGCTGTCGACCGCGACGAACGGATCCTCGCTGCTCGGCATGCCCACCGTGGTGGTGCCCGGGCCGGTACCCGTCGACGGGCCTTGCGGCCCCTGTCGGCGGTTGTTCGAGTCGCCGAGCGACCCGGCCATCGCCAGTGCGGCGAGCACCGCGCCGCTGACCGCCACCATGGCCCGCCTACGACGCCACACTCCCCGCCGGGCGGCCGGCTCGGCGGTCCCTGGTGCGGTCGCGTCGCCGGTCGGCTCGGCCGGCTCGGCGGGCGGCGCGCCACCCGCGTGCCCGGTGCCGTCAACCGCCGCGGTGACGGTCGACGCGGTGACGGTCGACACGGTGTTGGCGGCCGTCCCGCCCGTGTCGGCGGCTGGGCTCGCGGCCGTCCCGCCCATGTCAGCCGATCCGTTGGCCGCCAGCCCGCCCGCGTCGGCGCCCGGGATGGCGGAGAGGGAGGCGGCGGCGAGCAGGATGCGGGCGGCCTCGACGGCCGGCGGCCGGTCGGCGGGATCGTGAGCCAGGCACCAGCGATAGAGCCGGTGGACCTCGGGCGGCACGCCATCGATCGGAGGCAGCGGGTCCGGTTCGACGTGTGTGTGAGCGCGGAGCATCCCGGTCTGCGCTTCGGCCGGCCACGGCAGCCGGCCGGTGAGCACTCGGTGCAGCAGCAGGCCGAGGGCGTACACGTCGCAGGCCGGCAGCACCTCGCCGGCCTCCAGCCGCTCCGGGGCCAGGTACGCCGGGGTGCCCAGCAACCGCCCCTCGAAGTCGATCTCCGAGTCGCCGACGGCTGCGGCGATGCCGAAGTCGAGCACCTTGGCGCCGGTGGGCGTGAGCATCACGTTGCCCGGCTTGATGTCGCGGTGCACCAACCCTCGCGCGTGCGCGTCGGCGAGCGCGGAGGCCACCTCGGCGCAGACCCGCAAACCTGCGCGAGGCGGCAACGGCCCGACCACCAACCGTTGTTCGAGAGTGTGACCGCCGAGCAGCTCCATCACCACGAACGGAACCTGGACGCCGTCGACCGACGACTCGCCGTAGTCGTAGACGCTCGTGACGTGCGGATGCGACAGCCGGGCCGCCGCCTTGGCCTCACCCTGGATCCGCTGCCGCGCGTTGGTGTCCGAGGCGACCAGCACCTTCACCGCGACATCCCGTTCGAGCACTTCGTCGTACGCCCGGTGCACCGCCGACATGCCACCACTGCCGAGGCGCTCCAGGAGCCGGTAGCGGCCCGCAAGCAACTGATCACGCTGCACGACCGACAGCCTGCCGTACCGACCCGGGGCCGGGCTACCCGGGATCGAGATCCTGCGATGATTGCGAGCGAGCTGCGGCTACCGTCCGCCGAGATCCGGGTTGCGGTCAGTCGCCGGTCGGTGGTTGCCAGGCGAAGCGGGGCGTACGGCGCTCGGTGATGGCCGCGACACCCTCCCTGGCCTCGCCCGTGGTCACCACCTTCCGATGCCACCAGGCCACCCGCGCCGGCCCGGCCCGATCGTCGACGATCTCCTTCGCGGCGGCGACGCTCACCGGTGACCGTTGGGCGATCGTCGCGGTCAGCTCGTCCACCCGTCCGGCGAGCCGGTCGAGTGGCAGCACCTCGTCTACCAGGCCGATCCGCAGGGCGCGTTCGGCGTCGATCAGCTCGGCGGTGAACAGCAGATGCTTGGCGGCGGACGGACCGACCAACCTCGCCAGCCGGCGCGTGGTCGGTGCCGGATAGACCAGACCGAGCCGGGCCGGTGGTACGCCGAAACGGGCGTCGTCCGCAGCGATCCGCAGGTCGCAGGCGACCGCGAGCTGGGCACCACCGCCGACGCAGGCACCCCGGATGGCCGCCACGGTCGGCTTGGCGAAACGTGCCAGCCGTTCCTCGGCATCCACCGCGATGCTGGCGTCACCGGCGTCCAGCAGCTCGGCCAGGTCGCCGAGGTCGGCACCCGCGCAGAAGGCGTCGCCTGAGCCGGTGAGCACCAACGCCCGTACGTCGGGGTCGGGCTCCAACCTGTCGAGCAGTTCGGGGAGCTGACGCCACATGGCGGCGGTCATCGCGTTACGCCGAGCCGGGTTGTGGATCACCACGGTCGCGACCGGTCCGGCCACCTCGACGGTCAACTCCGCATCAGACACGTCCGCCCCCTTCCGCGCCACCCTGTGCGACGCCACCAACCTGGTCCCCGACGACCCGCGCCAGCCCGGCGACCATAACCGCGCGCGAGGGAACCGGCGCTTGGGGCCCTGCGTCCGACGGACATGAGACCCGCCCCGACGACGGCCGTCACGCTCGTGCTCCTGGCCGCCCTCCTGAGCGCCTGCACCAGTGTCGACCGAGCGGCCGCCCCGACCGAACCCCCGGTCACCACCGCTCCTCGTCCGGCCGACACGGCCACCGGCACGCCGCTGCCGACCACCGCCCCCACCTCCAGCCCCGGAGCCACCGGCGCGGCACAGCAGGTGGTGCTGCGAATCTCCGGCGGCTTCGCCGGACGTGGTGACGCCATCACCGTCGAACCGGACGGCCGGTGGACCATGGTGGACCGGGCCGGCAGTCGGCGCAGTGGCAGGCTCACCCCTGCCGATCTGGGCAGCCTGACCGGACTGGCCACCGACCCCCGACTGGCCGCCGAGTCGGGGCCACCACCCACCTCGACCAGTTGCTCAGACGTGTTCCACTACCGGCTCGTCGTGGGCAGCAACGAGAGCGGGTACGCCGACTGCCCGGCCGACGCTAGCCCGCCGCCGGCCACCCAGGCGGTGGTCAAGCTGCTGCTGCGGGCCACCGGCACCTACACGAGATAGTCCGGGGGCAGGCCGGTGCCCCGTAACTCCGGCGGAAGATGGGCCACGTCGTTGACGGCGAGCAGGTTCGGCGGGCCGGCAGGGCTGTACCGGATCACGGTCAGACCCGCGTTGTGCGAGTTCGCACCCAGCCATCGTCGCTCCGGCGCGTCGAGGGCATGCCGCACCAGCCAGCCGATCAGGAAAGTGTGCGTCACGACCAGCTCGCGGACCGGCTCGTCACCGGCTGTCGTCTCGGTGGCCGGGCCGGCGAACCGCCGCACCGCCGCCGCCGTCACCTGCGGCCCGTCGACCCGCTGGGCCGCCGAGAACTGCGCCAGAAATTTCGCGTACGCGGGCGGCAGGCCGGTCGGGTCCGTGTCGTGTGGGAGGTGGTCGCCCGCCAACTCCGTCTCGTACACCGGAACCTCGGGCAGCGACTTGGCGATCAGCTCGGCGGTCTGCGCGGCCCGGCGCAGCGGCCCGTGATGGACGGCGGTGAACCGCCGGCCCCGCAGCCGTTCTCCGAGCAGGGTGGCCTGCCGCCGGCCGCGCTCGGACAGGCCGGAGTCGGGCTCCTCCGTGGCGGCACCGCTCAGCTCGCTCAGGTCCTGCTCGGCGTGACGGGCCAGGTACAGCACTCGGGTCACCATGCCGCCCACCTCAACACACCGGGAGGCACGGTTGCGACCCCGCGCCTCCCGGTCCTCCTACTCCTCTATGCCCGCGGGAACATCTGGCCGACGCGGATCTTGTTACCGAACGGGTCCCGGATGCCGAAGTCGATCCCGTACGGGCGCTCGGTCGGCTCGTCGGTGATCTCGACGCCCTTCGCCACGAGATCCTCGTGCGTCTTGCGGGCGTCGTCGGTGGTCATGAAGAGGTACCCGCCCAGGGCGCCCTTGGTGAGCAGCTCGCGGACCTGCTCGGCGGTGACCGGGTCCAGCGCCGGCGGGCCCGGCTTCTCCAGCAGGATCTCCCGCTCCGGGTCGCCCGGCAGGTTGACCGTCAGCCACCGCATGAAGCCGAGATCCTGATCGGTGTTGACCTCCATGCCGAGCTTGTTCACGTAGAAATCGAGCGCCTCGTCCTGGTCGAGGACGTAGATCTGGGAGCGGCTGATCGCGTTCATCGTCATGCCCATGACGCTAGTCGTCCCTGTCTGACCTGCGCTTATCCAAAACTACTCGGTCGGGTCCAGGCTTTGGTGAAGCACGACGGGACGTTGACCGTAGCGACGCGACGACGCCGGAAGTCCGAGGGCGACTCGCCGACGATCTGACGGAACGTCCGGCTGAACGTGCCCAGGCTGCCAAAGCCGACGGCGTAGCAGATGTCGGTCACGTCGCGGTCGGTCTCCACCAGGAACGTCATGGCCCGCTCGATCCGGCGACGTTGCAGGTAGCGGTGCGGGGTCTCACCGAACGTGGCCCGGAAGGTACGGATGAAGTGCGCCTCGGACACGTGCGCGACCCGGGCCAACGCGGGGATGTCCAGAGGCTCGGCGTACGCCCGGTCCATCGCGTCCCGGGCACGCAGCATCGCCCGGTTCGACTGCTCCACCGCGCGGCTCATCGGCCTCCGTCTCGCCCGGTCGACCGTTACGCCCACCGATACGGGATCGGGGGATTCAATTAGAGCCCCCGGCCGGGATCGAACCGGCGACATCTCGCTTACAAGGCGAGTGCTCTGGCCAGCTGAGCTACAGGGGCGCGTGCGTCGAGGTCAGCATAGCGAGTGACATCCGGATATCCCGCTCGCGAGGCCTCCCGAGCACGGGAAACGTCAGCAACCCGACGCCGGTACGCCTCCACGCAGTTCGGCGATGTGTCGATTGATGTCCGACCGTGCCGGAGTGACCGGAATGCGTAGGCGGCGTGCCGGGTTCGATGTTCCCTCACCTTGGCAGCAAGGGGAAACACGTTTACGGTTCATCACACGGACGACGACCCGGCGCCCTCGCGACCGAGCCGCCGTCCCGTTGGCCGGCGCGGACACGTGCCGGTCGCTCCTTCACTCGGATCGTCCGGCACGTTCCTGCCGGTGAAAGGAAGCGCTTCACCATGGCTACGGTCACCTATTCCAAGGCATCCCGGGTCTACCCGGGACAAGAGCGTCCCGCCGTCAACGAGCTGGACCTGGAGATCGGCGACGGCGAGTTCCTCGTCCTGGTCGGCCCCTCCGGTTGCGGCAAGTCCACCAGCCTGCGGATGCTCGCCGGCCTGGAGGACGTGGACGCCGGCTCGATCTACATCGACCAGCGTGACGTCACCCACCTTCCCCCGAAGGCCCGCGACATCGCGATGGTCTTCCAGAACTACGCGCTCTACCCGCACATGACGGTCTACGAGAACATGGCGTTCGCCCTCAAGCTGCGCAAGACCTCCAAGTCGGAGATCGACCGGCGGGTCAAGGAGGCAGCCGCGCTGCTCCAGTTGGAGGAGTACCTCGGCCGTAAGCCGAAGGCGCTCTCCGGTGGTCAGCGTCAGCGTGTCGCGATGGGCCGGGCGATCGTCCGCGAGCCGCAGGTCTTCCTCATGGACGAGCCGCTGTCGAACCTCGACGCCAAGCTGCGGGTGCAGACCCGTACCCAGATCGCGTCCCTGCAGGCCAAGCTGGGTGTCACCACGGTCTACGTCACGCACGACCAGGTCGAGGCCATGACCATGGGTCACCGGGTCGCGGTGCTGCTCGACGGTGTCCTGCAGCAGGTGGACACCCCGCGGGCGCTCTACGACACCCCGGCCAACGTGTTCGTCGCCGGCTTCATGGGCTCGCCCGCCATGAACATCAAGACCGTTCCGCTGAACGAGAAGGGCGCCGAGTTCGCCGAGATGTACATCCCGCTGACCCGGGAGCAGGTCGAGGCGGCCCGCGCCGAGGGTGGCGACGGCAAGGTCACCGTGGGCTTCCGCCCGGAGGACTGCGAGCTGGTCAGCCCGACCGAGGGCGGCATGCCGGTCGTGGTCGAGCTGGTCGAGGACCTCGGCTCGGACGCCAACGTCTACGGTCACGCCGCGCTGGGTGGCAACTCGGAGCGCTTCGTCGTCCGCACCGACCGGCGCAACATGCCGAACATGGGTGACACCGTGTTCGTCAAGCCGACCGCCGGTCGCAGCCACGTCTTCCACGCCTCCACCGGCAGCCGGATCTGACGTAACGCACTACCGACATGGGCGGTCCGCTTCGGCGGGCCGCCCCTGTCGTCGTACCGGAATGGGCTCTTCACCCTGGTCTGGCGCGATAAAGCCCCCTCCCGCGCTCGGCGGGAGGGGGCCTTCATGGTCGTGCGCTACAGCTCGACGGAACGCCGGCGGGCGACCTCGGCCAGGGCGACCGCCGCCGCCACGCTGGCGTTGAGCGACTCGACCTCGGAGATCATCGGGATGCTGACGGTCAGGTCGCAGGTCTCCCCGACCAGGCGGGAAAGACCGCGCCCCTCGGAGCCGACCACCACCACCAGCGGTCCGACCGCGGCCTCCAGGTTGTAGAGGTCGGTGTCGCCGTCGGCGTCCAGGCCGACGACCATGAAGCCGGCGTCGCGGCACGCCTTCAGCGACCGGGTCAGGTTGGTCACCTGCGCCACGGGCACCCGCGCGGCCGCGCCGGCACTGGTCCGCCAGGCGGTCGCGGTGATCCCGGCGGCACGACGCTCGGGTACGAAGACACCCTGCGCGCCGAACGCGGCAGCCGACCGGATCACCGCACCAAGGTTGCGGGGGTCGGTGACGCCGTCCAGCGCGACCAGCAGCGGGGCCTGCTGCTCCAGGGAAGCGGCGACCATGTCCTCGAAGGGCTGGTACGCGAACGGCGGCACCTGGAGCCCGACACCCTGGTGCAGCACCCCACCGGTCATCCGGTCCAGCTCGGCCCGGCTGATCTCCAGGTTGGCGATGCCCCGGTCGGCGGCGGTCCGGATGATCTCGTTGATCCGGTCGTCCATGTCGATGCCCTGGGCGGTGTAGAGCGCCGTAGCCGGCACCTGGGCGCGCAGCGCCTCCAGCACCGGGTTACGCCCGACCAGCAGCTCCGGGGTGTCCTTGGAGGGGTTGGACTTGCGCCCCGGCGTGACCCGGGGGCCGGACCGCGCGGTGGGCTTGCCGCCCCGACCGCCGGTCGCGCCCCGGCCGGCCGGTACGCCCCGACCGCCGCCCCGGCCCCAGGTGGTGTCCTTGCTGCCCGGCTGACCGATCTTCGGGGCCCGCCCCTCCTCGGCCGCCGCGCGGCGCTCCTTGTCCTGCTTCCAGGCGGTGCGCTGCGGCAGCTTCTCGGTGCCCGAGTAACCCTTGTGCCACGGCCGCTCGTCGGCGGGAAGGGTGCGGCCCCGCCCGGCCAACGAGTCCTTGTTCTTGCCGCCGGAGCCCTTGGGGGCGCTTGCCTTCGACGTCAGTCGCCGGCCACGGCGCTGCGAGTTGCCGGCCATCAGTCCTGCTCTCCAATAGTCCAACGGGGGCCCTGGGGGGTGTCCTCGACCACCACGCCGGCCAACTTGAGCTGGTCACGTACCGCGTCCGCGGCGGTCCAGTCCTTGCGGCCCCGGGCCTGCGCGCGCTGCTCCAGGGCCAGCGCGATCAGGGAGTCCACCACGGCACGAAGATCATCCGATCGGCCGCCACCGGTCCAGGCCGGGTCGAGGGGGTCGATCCCGAGGATATCCAGCATTGCCCGTACCACGGCCAGGGTGGTGCGGACGGTCACATCGTCACCGGCGCTCAGCGCGGTGTTGCCGTCCCGGAGGTGCTGTTGCAGCACGGCCAGCGCGGCGGAGGTGTTGAGGTCGTCGTTCATCGCCGCGACGAACCCGGCCGGCAGCTCACCGGGCTGCCCGGCACCGACCCGCTCGGCCGCCCGCTGCACGAACCCCTCGATCCGGCGGTACGCGGTGGCCGCGTCGCGCAGCGAATCCTCCGAGTAGTCGATCACCGAGCGGTAGTGCGCGGCGGCGTAGTAGTAACGCAGCTCCACCGGCCGCACCCCGAGCGAGTCCACGTACGCCAGGTCGAGCGCGTTGCCGGCGGACTTGCCCATCTTGGCCCCACCGATGCTGAGCAGCCCGTGGTGCACCCAGTAGCGGGCGAACGGCAGCCCGGCGGCCTGGGACTGGGCGATCTCGTTCTCGTGGTGCGGGAACGTCAGGTCCAGCCCACCGCCGTGGATGTCGAACTCCGGGCCGAGATACCGCCAGCACATCGCCGAGCACTCGATGTGCCAACCCGGACGGCCCAACCCCCACGGCGACGGCCAGTACGCGTCCGCCGGCTCGTCCGGTTTGGCACCCTTCCAGAGCGCGAAGTCACGCGGATCCCGCTTGCCCCGGTCCGGCGCGTCCCCGGCCGACTGCATCGCGTCCGGCGACTGGCCCGACAGCGACCCGTACGCCGGCCAGGACGCCACGTCGAAGTAGACATCGCCGGAACCGTCGGTGGCCGGGTACGCGTGCCCGTCGGCGATCAGCTTCGTGATCAGCTCGTGCATCTCCGGGATGTGCCCGGTGGCGCGCGGCTCGTAGGTGGGCGGCAACACGTTCAACGACCGGTACGACTCGGCGAGCAGCAGCTCGTTCGCGTACGCGATCGACCAGAACGGACGACCCTGCTCGCCGGCCTTGACCAGGATCTTGTCGTCGATGTCGGTCAGATTGCGGATGAAGGTGACCTCGTAGCCGGCGGCCAGCAGCCAGCGACGCAGCACGTCATAGTTGACGCCGGAGCGAAGGTGGCCGATGTGAGGCGGGGCCTGCAGAGTGAGACCACACAGGTAGACCCCCACCTTGCCGGCTTCCCGCGGGACGAAGTCCCGCACCGATCGGGTGGCGGTGTCATACAGGCGTAGCGTCACCGTACAAGGGTAGCTGTCCGTGCCTGTCCGGGTCCGCCGGTGCCGGGTCGTACGCTGCCAGGCGTGGATGCGACCGCACGCTCCGGTGAGACTCCGGCCGACCCCAGCGCCCCGGCCGCCGGCCTCCTGAACCAGACCGACGCCGTCGCAGAGCAGGCCGACGGCCTCGCGGGACGGACCGGCGCTGTCGCAGCGCGGCCCGACGGAGTCGCGGGACGGACCGGCGCTGTCGCAGCGCGGCCCGACGGAGTCGCGGGACGGACCGGCGCTGTCGCAGCGCGGCCCGACGGAGTCACAGGGCGGCCCGGCGGAGTCACAGGGCGGCCCGGGGAGGCGTCGCAGACCCTCGACCGAGGGTTACGGCTGCTGCATCTGGTCGCCGACGCCTCGGGTGGTCTGACCGTCACCGAGGCCGCGCATCAACTCAACATCGGCCGGGCGGCCGTCTACCGGCTGGTCAGTCCACTGATCGGGCACGGCATGCTGCGCCGGGACGGCGACGGCCGACTACGCCTCGGCGCCGGGCTGTTGCACCTGGCCCGACGCGCTCAGCCGCTGCTCGCCGAGGGCGCGCTGCCCGCGCTACGACGCCTCGCCGAGCAGGCCGGCGCGACCGCGCACCTGACCGTGGTCGAGGCCGGCGACGGCGTTGCCCTGGCCGTGGTCGAGCCGAGCTGGACGTCGTTCCACGTCGCGTACCGGGCCGGAGCACGGCATCCGCTGGACCGGGGGGCGGCCGGCCGGGCCATCCTGGCTGGTCGAACCGGGGTGGCGGAGCCGGTGAGCAGCAGCGGAGAGTTGCAGGCCGGGGCGTACGGGGTGGCCGCACCGGTGCTCGGCGTACCTGGCTTGGAGGCCAGCGTCGGGGTGGTCGCCCTCGCCCCGCTGGACATCGACACGATCGGCCCCGAGGTACTGGCCGCAGCCACGGCCATCGCCGCCGCCCTCCGCTGAACCTATTGTCGGCCGCCCCCGCCCTCGCTTGATCTCTCGCCGCCCCTAGCAAACGCTTGACCAACTCCAGATCGCCGACCTGGTGGCATCGTTGCCGTTCGATAGCGCCACTTCGCCTAGATCGAGATGATCTCGCGGTATAACACATCCAGCGGGTTCTTGACGATTGTCCACAGGCACCTGCAGGGCGACGATGCGGCGCTGTCCACAGGGCTATCCGCCATCACCTCGTGCGTCAGAGGCTGGCCGCATGCCTCCGCACCCCCACCGGCCTTCCGCCCTCGCCTGGCAAGTCTTTCGGGGCTCTGCGGTGATCCAACAGGGCCTGATCACCAGACATCAGCTACGCGGCTCGTCGTGGGTTCGACTTCGCCATGACGTGTATGCGGACGCCCGCCTCGAACGCAACCATGAACTGGCCTGTCGTGCCGCGGCTCTTCGGCTGCCGCCGCAGGCGATGATGGCCGGACCTTCGTCGGCCTACCTGCACGGCGTCGAGCACGCCGCCGGGTTCGACGACGACGTGCACGTACTGGTCCCGAAGATCGCCCGTGCTGATTCTCAACGTGGCCTTCACGTACACGTGGTCGACGGTGAGGCCGCCGGGATCCCGGCGCCCGCCAAAACCGCCGGTCAGCGGTCACCCACGGCGATGCAGGCTCTGCCCGACACGCAGCCGCCCACGCCGACCAACCCAGACGCACCGGGCGGTGCCGCTCTTCGCCGAACCAGTCCGGCATCTGCGGCATGGGAGACGGCGGTCTGGTTGGACCCATTGCGGGCGGTCGGAATTGTCGACTCATTGCTCGCGTCCGGCTCGACCACCCGGGCTGCGCTGAACGCTGTCGCCACCGCCAATGCCCACCGGCCGGGCGGACGACGCGCATGCTGGATTTTCGGCCTCGCCGATCCCGGGGCGCAGTCACCACCCGAGTCGCAGCTACGGGTGCGTCTGCTGCTGGGCGGGCTCCCTCGGCCGGTCACCCAGCACCCGATCCGACTGCCTGGCGGTCTGGTGCTCCATCCCGACCTCGCCTGGCCCGAGTTTCGGGTGGCTGTGGAGTACGACGGCCGATGGCACGCCGACCCCGATCAACTGCACCGCGATCGTCGACGGCTCAACCTCCTCGTCGGTGCGGGCTGGTTGGTGCTGCACGTGACCAGTCGACGGCTCCAGAAGGAGTTCCCAGCCGTGCTCAACGAGGTTCGCTCGGCCCTGATATCCCGCGGCTGGCGCCGCTGACCGTCTCGTGCCTTGATCCACTCCAGCTCGCCGATGTGGGCGTAACCCGTACCCCTGACACAGCCA
This sequence comes from Micromonospora sp. B9E7, assembly GCF_039871815.1. Classification (NCBI taxonomy): domain Bacteria; kingdom Bacillati; phylum Actinomycetota; class Actinomycetes; order Micromonosporales; family Micromonosporaceae; genus Micromonospora; species Micromonospora sp. B9E7. The sequence continues at coordinate 143,181 of NZ_JBDPLX010000010.1, read as the reverse complement.
TATCGGCGACCTGGAGTGGATCAAGGCCGGGTAGGAGCGAGAGTCCAGAGCGCGCCGACAACGCCCCGGAACGCCAGCAAAGGGCCCGGTCGACTGTGGTCGACCGGGCCCGCTGGGTGTTGCCTTACGGGCGGGCGTTCGGCTTGAGCGGGGTCTTCACCGCCGCGTAGGCGTCGACGATCCCGTAGCCGTAGAAGCCGTTGAAGTTGACTCCACCGGCGCAGTAGGCGTCGTAGGTCTCGTCGCGGCCCTCGTTGCGGTACTGCTGCAACCGCGGCTCCGGGCAGGCGTGCTCGGCGGCCGTGCGATAGAGGTGCTGCTCGACCAGGTCCGGGGACATGCCGAAGCCGGACCGACCCTGCGCCTTGCCGTACCGGCTGACGATCAGCGCGGCGACGCCGGCGGCGTGCGGGGACGCCATCGAGGTGCCCTGGAGGTAGGTGTAGTAGCCGCACTCACCATTGGCCTTGCACTGCTTGAAGACCGACTCCTCGAAGCCGGCGACGATGTTGCCGTCGGCGTCGACCGAGCCCTCCTCCTGAAGCACGCGCTTCGGGTACGAGGAGAGGATCATGTTGGCGTCGGTACGGAACGTGTCGGTGCCGAAGCCGTCCCGGAACCAACCACCGGGAGCGGCGACCGAGATCTGCTCGGTGCCGTAGTTGGAGAAGTCCGACTTCTTGCCGGACGGCCCCACCGACGACACGCCGATCACGTGCGGGCCCTCGGTGGGGAGGTCCCAGCAGCTCTCGTTGTCGATCGGCCGGGGGTACGGGTCGGCACCGTAGTCCGGGCTCGTGACGTCGGTCCGGGGTGCGCCCAGGTCCTCGTTGTTGTTGCCGAGCGCACCGACGAGGGTGACGCCCTTGTTGTGCGCGAAGACCAGCGCCCGCTTCATCGCCTTGATGATGGCCCGCTGCTCGGCCTGGTCCTCGGGCGAGTCGGCGGGGTTGGCGGTGCAGTTGTAGAGCCACGGGTCGACGTAGAACGACATGTTGACCACGTCGATACCGGACCGGCCGGCGTGCAGGAGGGCGTTGACCACCGGCTCGAGGAAGAAGTAGCCGGAGTCCTGGCCACCCTTGAGTTCGACGAGCGAGACGTTCGGGGCGACACCGGAGAGGCCGAACCCGTTGGCGGCGGCCCCGATGGTGCCGGCCACGTGGGTTCCGTGCCCACCGTCGTCGGTGCCCACCGGGTCGAGGCAGCTCGGCACCTCGCAGGGGCCGTCCACGTCGGTCAGGTCGGGCGCGAAGTTGCGCGACAGCGCCCAGTTGAAGTTCGGCGCGATGTCCGGGTTGCTGGCGTCGACGCCGGTGTCGAGCACGCCGACGGTCACCCGACGGTCGCCCGGCTCGATCTTGCGAGCCTGGTCGGCCCGGAGCATCTCCAGACCCCAGAGCTTGTCGTCGAGCGGGTCGAGCTTGGTGCCCTTCCGAGCCGCGGCACCAGCGGCAGCAGCGCCGGAGGCTGCCGTCAGGTGCTCCTGCTCGACGCGGTCCAGCTTCGGCTTGCGGCCGATGGCCTTCTGCTCGGCGGCACCGAGCAGCGTCGGGGCGGCGTTCGCCCTGACCGCGAAGTCGGCGCGGTCACTGGTGACCTGGAACATGCCGACCTCGTCGGACCGCGACACCACCGTGCCGCCGGCTGCCCGGATCGCGGCGACCGCAGTGTCGGCGGCGACGCCGTCCTCGGCGACGACGGTGAAGGTGCGGGCGTTACTCGGCGCGGCGCTGGCCGGTGCGCCCAGCCCCGAAGCCGTAAGTGCCAGCACTGCCGCGGTTGCGACCGTGCCGACGGTGAAGCGCTTGCTCACCACATCAGATCCTCTCGTTGAGGGACGTGGCAGCCATCAGACAGCACCGTTCGGGTTTACGCCAGATGAACGCCCGTTATGGCGGTGAATCTCTCCTTCATCCACGCAGTTCGACGCCGGCGCCGTCCACACCAACGCCATCCACACCGACACCGCCCAGACCAGCGCCACCCACACCAGCGCCCACAACGACGCCGACACCGCCGACACCGCCCTCGTCAGCACCGACACCACCCGCACCGAGATGCAGATGAGCGAGCGCGATCGGCAGTTCGGCCATGCTGGACACTTCGGCGTCGGGCGTGCACCCGACGGGGCGAGGCAGCCCTTGCCGGTTCAACCACACCGACCGCAGGCCGGCCCGCTGGGGTGCCACCACGTCGTGTTCCCACGAGTCTCCGACGTACACGATCTGCTCGGCTGGCACCCCGGCCGCCGCGACCACCGCTGCGAAGAACTCCGGGGCCGGCTTCTTGGGCAGGCCGTCCTCGTGCGCGTACACCTCGAAGGCGAACTCACCGGCGAGCCCGCAGCGTTCGGTGCGGCTGTTGCCGTTGGTGGCGAAGCCCAGGGTGTACCGCTCGCGCAGCGTGGCCAGCGCCGGTGGCACGTCCGGGAACGGTCGGGTGAGCGCGAACCGGCGGGTGAAGAAGAGGGCCGCCGCCTCGTCCAGGTGGTCGCCCAGTCCGGCGCGGGCCAGCGACCGGGCCAGCGCGGCCCGGCGGATCTCCGTCACCGGCGCGGCCTTCAACTCAGCGAAGACCGCACCCCAGTCCGACTCCAGTGCAGCGAGCGTCACCTCGCCCGCCGCCGGGGTGAGGCGCCGCATCTCGTCGAGGACGGCCACCAGCCCGCCGGTCACCGCCGGCCGCAGATCCAGCAGGGTTTCATCGGCGTCGAACACCACGGTGGTCAGCACGCTGCCCACTGTCTCACCGACCACCGACCACCGACCACCAGCACCAGCACGAGCGATCAAGGGCACCGAGCACACTCACCGACCGCCGAGCACCAGCTCCGGTTCGGGAGCGACCGGCCTGGAGTCCGCCGGCGACCCGCGCAGCTCGTCGAGGCGTACCAGCGCGACCCCGGCGACGATCATCGCGCCGCCGAACAGCTGCCAGCCGGTGGGCAGTTCGTTCAGGAAGAGCCAGGCGATCAGCACCGCGAAGAGCACCTCGGTCAGCCCGACGAACGACGACAGCCGGGGGCCGAGGATGCGCGTGCCGGCGATCCCGGCCAGGTACGCGATGACGGCGGCCACCAGCGACAGCCCGGCGATGGGCAGCAACCAGCTGGTGGTCTGTCCGGCGAAGGTGACGTCGCCGAAGGTGGCGTGCAGCGGCAGCAGACCGGTCAGCCCGACGAGGAGCAGCACGGCGGCGCCGACGGCCATTCCGCCACTGGCCATGGCGACGGAGGGCAGTCGGGGGTCGACCCGACCGGCGAGCACGAAGTAGCCGGCAAGGCCGAATGCCGCGCCCAGACCCCAGAGCACGCCCACCGGGTGGAAGTCTGCGGTGCCGGCGAGGTCGAGGACGAACGCCAGCCCGACCAGGGCAGCCACCGAGCCGGCCACGGTGAGCCGTCGGGGGCGCTGCCCGTGCCGAAGCCACATCCAGCCCACGACGAGGATGATGCCCAGGTATTCGAGCAGCAGCGCGACACCGACCGGCAGGTAGCGCACGGCGTTGAAGAAGCAGACCTGGGCCAGGGCCACCCCGAGGAGACCGAACATCGCGATCGCCGTGGCGTTGCTCCGCAGCACGGGCCACCTGCCCCGCAGTGACAACAGGGCGGGGATCGCCAGCACCAGGGCGGCCACGCCGACCCGGGCGATCACCGCCGACTCGGCCGACCAGCCGGCCTCGATGAGTGACCGTGCGAAGGTGCCGGAGGTCGCGAAGGTGACTGCGGAGAGCAGCGCCAACGCGGCGCCGGCAGCAGGTCGTGAGTGCATGTCGCGCTCCTCGGTACGGCACCGTGTCATGAGCAAACTATTCTTGTGCTGATGACGCTAGGCGTCCGCCATGACAGGAGTCAAGATGCTATTTGCTCATGACACCGAATGTTCGCTGATCGCCACCGCCGCGCTGGTCAACACCGCAGGTCGGGACGGCGAGCTGTTGCCCGACGTCGCCGCGCTGGATGCGTTCTTCGTCCGCCACTCCTACAGCGGGCGGCACGAGCACACCGACGCCGAACTGCGCGCCGTGCGGGACCTGCGACCCCAACTACGCCGCATCTGGCACGCCGAGCCGCCCGAGATCGTCGCGCTGGTCAACGGTCTGCTGCTGGAACACAAGGCGTTGCCCCAGCTCATCGAGCACGACGACGAGCCGTACCACCTGCACGCCGTTCCCCGCGACGCCCCGCTGCCGACGCGGATCGCGGTGGAGGCGGCGATGGCGATGGCCGACCTGGTCCGTGCGCGCGAGCTGAGCCGGTTGCGCATCTGTGAGTACCCGGACTGCGACAACGTCGTCGTCGACCTGTCCCGCAACCGGTCGCGGCGGTTCTGCGAGGCCGGTTGCGGCAACCGCGCCGCCGTGACCGCCTACCGCGCCCGCCGAGCCGCCGGCCGCTCCTGAACCACCTCGTACTCCACCTCGCCGTGCTCGGTGCCCGGAATCGGGTCGTCCCATTGCAGGTGGAAGGTGCGCACATGGCGCAGCCCCCCTTCACCATCACCCGCCGGGAACGTTCGTTGACCGCCATCGTCTCGGCCCAGATCCGACGGACCCGACGGTGTCGAGGGCGTACCGGACCAGCGCCCGCGACCCCTCGGTGGCCACCCCACCGGTGAGCCCTTTACCGGGGCCTGCCACCGGCCGCATGATCCGCGCAGCATCGGCGAAACTGCCGCCTACGGCCACTTCGAGGCAGCAGTTTCGGTGACGTTGCGCGGCAAACCCGACCGCCGCCGCGCGCGAGGCGGTCGCGTCAGCGCGGGGGCGCGACCACGAAGAGCCGCCAGGAGTACGCGTCGACCACGAGCACGGGCCCGTCCGGGTCCTTGCTGTCTCGCACCCCGACCACGTCCCCGAGGTTCGTAGCCACCTCGACACACTGGTCGTTGGAACCACTCCTGCTGCTCTTGCGCCAGCGAGCTTCGGTCAACCCCACGTCTCCGCCACCTCCCTCAGCAACTCGATCGACTCCTGCGGAGGCAACGCCTGTCCGAGAGTCGCTTCCCATGTCCACTGTAGGCGCAACAGGTCCGCAGGCTGATCAAGCTCCTGGCCGCCGATCTGGCCACCGAGGTAGGCGAGGTCACTGTGATCAGCCACCGTGGCGAGGATGAAGGGCCCGTTCAGGCCGGGGTACTCCTCCGCAGATCGCGGCACGACGTGCAGCTGGACCCGTGGATGCTCGGTAGCCAAGCGCGCCAGGTGCAGGGCCTGCTCACACATCACCTTCCGACCGCCGACACGACGCCTCAGCACCGACTCGTCCAAGACGGCGACCAGGTGCGGCGGTCGATCGCCGTAGAGAACCCGCTGGCTGTCCATCCGGTCGGTCAGCCGACGCTCCACCTCGTCGGCATCGAGCAGTCGGTCCGACTCGAAGACGGCGCGGGCATAGCCTTCGGTTTGCAGCAGCCCGGGGACGTGCAGCGGATCGAACCATCGCAGCGCCCGCGCCTCCGCCAGGATCGCGCGCCAGCCACGCAGCCAGACCTGGGCTTTGTCCAGGCTCACCAGTTCAGTGGACATCCGGCCGAACAGGCCGCCGGTGTCCAGGGCCCGGTCGACCAGTTCCAGGTACTTCACCGTGGGTGGCTGTTGGCCCAGCTCGACGGCACTGACCATCGACGCCGAGTAATTGACCGCCTTGGCCAGCTCGTCCTGACTCCAGCCCCGCCGGACCCGGGCCCGGCGCAGCTCCGTCACCAGGAACGTCGCCGCCGTCATCTGTCCATCGGCCATGCCAGCCGCCCTCCACCGTGCCGACGATGAACTCCAGCCGACCAACAGAGGCTGCGCACCCCGAGAACAGAGCAGCCACGACAGCTCGGCCGAACCCTTCCGACCGTAGTCGCCTGATCACCAGACTGTGAAGCGCGACGCCGCTCCCCGTCCCCCGGGCCCGGCGGCGTCGCACGGGACCGCCCGCTCCCCCGTGCCGGGCGGTCCCACCCCCAGACAGCCCGCCCATAGCCCACCCGCCGGACACGGGACTGATGCCACAAACGATTCAGCTCCAAAGCGTGCGCCCACGGCATCCCCGGCATCCCCGGCATCCCCGGCCACCCTGACCGACCACACAAGATCGTGCTCGATCGTGGAAGTAGTGGGATCCCGACGGGCGGAGACCACTACATCCAGGATCGAGCACGATCTTGGCCCGGCCCGGCCCGGCGCAGCGCAGCACGGGCCCGGCGCAGCACGGCGCGGGGCAACCCGAGCAAGGCAACCCGAGCGAGGCAACCCGGACCGGCGCAGCCCGAGCGGGGGTGATGCCACAAACGATTCAGCTCGATAGGAAGGCCGCCCCATGTCCCGGACCGCCCCGGACGACCGCGCGACGGCGCCACGCCGACAGCACCTACCGCTGCGTCCGCTCTGGCTCTGCCGGGTCTGCGCCTCACCCTGGCCGTGCCCGGTGGCCCGGTTGACCCTCTTCCAGGAGTACGCGCACGACCGGGTCGCGTTGAGCGTCTACCTGTGCTCGGTCCTACACGAGGCGGCCGGCGACCTGTACCGGCTCAACCCACACGACGGCCCGGACCCCGCGGCGCTCTTCACCCGCTTCCTCGGCTGGGCCAGACCACGCGACACCCGGTGAGCCGGGCAGACCGGAGGTCAGGGGTGGGTCATCCGGAGCAGGTCCAGTGTCTCGTCCAACTGGGTCTCGGTGAGCTTGCCCGAGTCGACGTGCCCCCGGGAGATCACCACCTCGCGGATCGAGGTCTGCTTGGCCAGCGCCTCCTTGGCGATCGACGCCGCCTCGTCGTATCCCAGGTAGCGGTTGAGTGGGGTGACGATCGACGGTGAGCCCTCGGCGTACGCCAGGCAGACCTCGGCGTCCGCGACCAGGTTGACCACCAGCCGGTCGGCGAACAGTCGGCTCACCGCGGACAGCAGCCGGATCGACTCCAGCAGGTTGCGGCCCATCACCGGGAGCATGACGTTCAGCTCGAAGTCGCCCTGCGAGCCGGCGAACCCGACGGTCGCGTCGTTGCCGATCACCTGGGCGCAGACCTGCCGCATCGCCTCCGCGACGACCGGGTTGACCTTGCCCGGCATGATCGACGAGCCGGGCTGGAGGTCGGGGATGCGCAGCTCACGGAGGCCGGCGCGGGGGCCGGAGCCCATCCAGCGGATGTCGTTGGCGATCTTGTAGAGGCCGATGGCCAGGGTGCGTAGCTGCCCCGAGGTCTCCACCAGCGCGTCCCGCGCGCCCTGCGCCTCGAAGTGGTTGCGCGCCTCGGACAGCGGCAACCCGGTCGACTCGCGCAGCTTGTCGATCACCGCGGCGGCGAAGCCGAGCGGGGTGTTGATCCCGGTGCCCACGGCGGTGCCGCCGAGCGGCAGCTCGGCCAGTCGGGGCAGCGAGCCCTCCAGCCGTTCGACGCCGTAGCGGACCTGGGCGGCGTACCCACCGAACTCCTGGCCCAGGGTGACCGGCGTGGCGTCCATCAGGTGGGTACGGCCGGCCTTGACCACCGTCTCGAACTCCGCCGCCTTGGCCTCCAACGCGGCGGCGAGGTGGCTCAGCGACGGCAGCAGGTCCTCCACGATGAACTGGGTGGCGGCCAGGTGGATCGAGGACGGGAAGACGTCGTTGCTGGACTGGGAGGCGTTGACGTGGTCGTTCGGGTGCACCGGCGAGCCCAGCTCACGGCTGGCCAGGGTGGCGATCACCTCGTTGGTGTTCATGTTCGACGACGTCCCCGAGCCGGTCTGGAACACGTCGACCGGGAACTGGTCGTCGTAGCCACCGTCGGCGACGTGCGCGGCGGCGGCGGCGATCGCGGCGGCCACGTTCGCGTCGATCACGCCCAGCTCGCCGTTGACCTCGGCCGCCGCGCCCTTGATCTGCGCGAGCGCCTTGATCTGGGCCGGCTCGATGCCGCGGCCGGAGATCGGGAAGTTCTGCACCGCACGCTGGGTCTGCGCCCGCCACAGCGCCTCGGCGGGCACCTCCACCTCGCCCATCGAGTCGCGTTCGATGCGGTAACCGGTCGCTTCTGGAGTCGTCACGCGTACCATCCTGCCGCGCCGGTGGCCGACTCGCAGATGATCCGTCAGCCCAACTCGGCCAGCAGCCGTTCCGCCTCGCGCTGGTCCGGCGACTCGATCTGCCGGTACAGGGACAGCGCCCGGGTCGCGTGCTCACGCGCCGCGGCCGGATCGGTGGGAGCCAGGCAGCGCGCGATGCCCTCCAACGCCCGGGCCCTCTCGTAGCGCATACTCAGCCGGTTGGTGTCGGCCAGGACCCGGCGGTACAGGTCGAGCGCGCTGGTCGCGTCCCCGTGGTCCAGGATTGCTCGGGCCAGCAGGCTGCGCGAGCCGCATTGGGCAGGGCGGTCCCCCACCTCGGTCATCGCGACGAGCGCCGCCCGGTGCAGGTCGGCAGCGCGTTCCGGGCGGCCGGCCTCCCGTTCCATCATCCCGATCTCGTTCAACACCTCGCCCTCACCGAACCGGGCACCCACCTGTCGCTTGACGCGCAGGGCCACCCTCAGCAGCCGGCGGGCCGGCCCCACGTCGCCCATCCGGTGTCGGATCATCCCGAGGTGCCCGAGCGCGTTGCCGATCCGCCGCAGGTCGCCGACCTCGCGGGCGATGCCCAGGTGCCGCCGGGCGGTGCGCAGCGCCTCGTCGGGTCGGCCCCACAGCAGCAGGGTCATCGTCAGGTTGTTGAGTTCGTTGGCGAGCGCGGACTTGTCGCGCATCCGCGTCGCCAGCGCACGGGCGGCTTCGTAGCACTCCCTGGCCCGGCGGAACTGGTAGTTGACGGCGTACGAGGTGCCCAGATTGCCCAGAGTGTTGCGGAACTCGTGGCGCAGACCGAGCCGGCGGAAGATGTCGAGCGCCCTCTCCATCAACTGGATCGACTCCGGAAATTCCCCCAGCCGGTAGTAGGCCGAGGCGAGATAGTTGAGCATCGTCGCCACCGCTCTGTCGTCACCCAGCTTCTCGGCGGCGCGCAGCCCGGCGGAGTGCGTCTCGATCAACTCGTCCAGGCGACCGTCCTCGAACTGTGCGTACCAGCAGGCCCTCGCCAACTGCCAGCAGTAGCGGAGGAACCCCTCGGTCTCCGCCAATCGGACCAGGGCGGTCCAGATGGCGAGGTTCTCGTCCAGCCAGGCACGCCCCTGCTCGGCGACGATCGTGACCAGGTCGGCACGGATCGGCGCCGTCACCACGATCAGCGAATGGGCCGAGGACAGCTCCCTCTTGCGGGCGATCGCCGTGGCGACGTGCAGGTGGTGATCGAGCAGACGCTCGATGCCACCCCGCCGCTCGACCGCCCGCTCCGGCTCGGCCACCAGCGTCCGCGCGTACTCCCGGACCAGGTCGTGCAACCGGTACCGGCCCGGCTCCGCCTCCTCCACCAGGTGCGCGTCGACCAACTCGTCCAGCAGGTCCTGGGCCTCGGGTAGGGGCAGCTCGGCAAGTACGGCGGCGACCGAGTTGTCGAACCGTACCCCCGGGTGCAGGCCCAGCAGCCGGAACGCGCGCTGCGACACCGGCGACACCTGGGCGTACGACAGGGCGAAGGCCCGACCGACGGACCGGTCGCCCGCTTCGAACTCGGCCAACGGATCGCGGCGGGAGACCAGGCGCTCGGCCAGGTCGGCGATGCGCCAACGGGGTCGGTGCGCCAGCCGGGCACCGGCCAGCCGAATGGCGAGAGGCAGGTGGCCACAGCGTCGGACCACCTCGGCGGCGGCCTCCGGCTCCACCGCCACCCGGTCCACACCGACCACCCGCCCCAACAGCTCGACCGCCTCGTCGGTGTCGAGCACGGGCAGCGACGACGGCCGTCCCTCGTCCACCCCGACCAGTCGACGACGGCTGGTGATCAGGACCAGGCACTGCGAGCCGTTGGGCAGCAGCGGGATCACCTGGTCGGCGGTCGCCGCGTTGTCCAACAGCAGCAGGGCCCGCCGGCCCGCCAGCTCGCTACGCCAGAGCGCCAACCGGTCGTCCTGGGTTGTCGGCACCCTCTCGGCGGGCACACCGAGCTGCCGTAGCAGCGTGGCCACCGCCGCGGCCGGCGTCAACGGGGTGCGCTCGCTGTGCCCGTGCAGGTCGATGTAGAGCTGGGCGTCGGGGTAGTCGCTGGCGAGGGCCGTGGCGATGTGCACCGCCAGGGTCGTCTTCCCACTGCCGGCCATGCCGTCGATCAGCTGGATCCGCGCGCCGGCCTCCACCTCCTTGATCAGGCGGGCGAGGGTTTGTTGCCGGCCGGTGAAGTCGCCGATCGCCCTGGGCAGTGAGCGGACCGGCGTGACCGCCCGGGTTTCCCGGCCGGTCAGTGCCAGGTCACCGGCGAGCACCCGCTGGTGCAACTCCTGCAGGTCGGCGCCCGGTTCGATGCCCAGCTCGTCGGCGTAGAACCGCCGGCCCTGCCGGTAGGCCGCGAGCGCGTCAGCCTGCCGACCGACCGAGGAGAGCGCGAGCATCAATTGACCGCGCAGTCGCTCCCGTAGCGGGTGCTGATCGACGCTCTCGGCGAGTTCGTCGATCAGCTCCGTGGCCTGCCCGAGGCGCAACTCGACGTCGACGCACTCCTCCAGCGCGGTGAGGCGCTGCTCGTCGAGTGTCTGGGCGCGGCGGCGGACGCTGCTGCTCGGGATGCCGCCGAGCGCCGGCCCTCGCCACAGGGCCAGAGCGGCCCGGTATTCCGTACGCGCGTCGAGCAGGCGACCGGCCGCGGCGGCGGTACGGGCCGCCTCCACACCCCGGGTGAAGACCTGGGCGTCCAGGTCGGTGGGTGCGATCCGGATGCCGTACCCGGCCGGGTCGGTGACGATGGTCTCCGGCACCAGCCCGAGCTCGGCGAACCGGCGACGCAACCGCGACACGCAGGTCTGCAACTGGGCTCGGGCGGTGGCCGGGGGCCGCTCCTCCCACACCGCGTCGACAAGTTCGTCGACCGGTACGAGCCGGCCGGCCCGCAACAGCAGCATGGCGAGCACGATCCGGTCGCGTCCCGCGGTGACAGTGGACTCGCCACCGCCGACCCGCAGGGGCCCCAGGATCCCGAACCGCATCTGCTCCCCCCGCATCCCTGCCGCGACTTCCCAGCAGAGTAGTCCGACGGTCACAGATCGACGCAGCCAGGCGATAGTGATCTGAGAGCGGATCGACAGCGGTGCGCACAAGACTCGCTGCGGTTGTCGGTGACGACATCCGACGGGGGCGGTGCGCCCGTCCCACCCCGGTGGGGCGGGCGTACCGATGTCGGCAGAGCACGGACGACAGAAGGGGTGCCGAGCGAGTTCGCCCGGCACCCCTTCGCGTACGCGTCGGTCAGCGGCGGCCGACGGTGAGCACCGGCTTGGTGACCTCGGCGAAGAAGTCGTTGCCCTTGTCGTCGACCACGATGAAGGCGGGGAAGTCCTCCACCTCGATCTTCCAGACCGCCTCCATGCCCAGCTCCGCGTATTCGAGGACCTGGACGTGCTTGATGCAGTCCTGGGCGAGGCGGGCGGCGGGGCCGCCGATCGAGCCGAGGTAGAAACCGCCGTGCTGCTGGCAGGAGCGGGTCACCTGACCGGAGCGGTTGCCCTTGGCCAGCATCACCTGGGAGCCACCGGCGGCCTGGAACTTCTCCACGTAGGCGTCCATCCGGCCGGCGGTGGTCGGGCCGAAGGAGCCGGAAGCGTACCCCTCGGGGGTCTTCGCCGGGCCGGCGTAGTAGACCGCGTGGTCGCGCAGGTACTGCGGCATCGGCTCGCCGGCGTCCAACCGCTCTGCGATCTTGGCGTGTGCGATGTCCCGGGCCACCACGAGCGGGCCGGACAGCGACAGCCGGGTCTTCACCGGGTGCTTGGACAGTTCGGCGCGGATCTCGTCCATCGGTCGGTTGAGATCGACCCGCACGACCGTCTCGGCGTCGAGCGAGTCGTCGGTGACGTCGGGCAGGAAACGCGCCGGGTCGGTTTCGAGCCGCTCCAGCCACACGCCCGACGGGGTGATCTTGGCGACCGCCTGCCGGTCCGCCGAACAGGAGACGGCGATCGCCACCGGGCAGGACGCCCCGTGCCGGGGCAACCGGACCACCCGCACGTCGTGGCAGAAGTACCGGCCGCCGAACTGCGCGCCGATGCCGAAGTTGCGGGTCAGCTCCAGCACCTCCGCCTCCAGCTCCAGGTCACGGAAGCCGTGCGCGCTCATCGAGCCGGAGGTGGGCAGCGCGTCAAGATACTTGGCGCTGGCGTACTTCGCGGTCTTCAGCGCGTACTCGGCGGAGGTGCCGCCGATGACGATGGCCAGGTGGTACGGCGGGCAGGCGGCCGTGCCGATCAGCCGCAGCTTCTCCTCCAGGAACTGCATCATCCGCGTCGGGTTGAGCAGCGCCTTGGTCTCCTGGTAGAGGTACGACTTGTTGGCCGATCCACCGCCCTTGGCCATGAACAGGAACTTGTACGCGTCCGGATGCCCGTCCGGGTCCTCGGCGTACAGCTCCACCTGGGCCGGCAGGTTGCTGCCGGTGTTCCGCTCGTCCCACATGGTCAGCGGGGCGAGCTGCGAGTAGCGCAGGTTGAGCTTGGTGTACGCCTGGTACACGCCCCGGGAGATGGCCTCGGCGTCGGCCCCGTCGGTCAGCACGTGCCGGCCACGCTTGCCCATCACGATCGCGGTGCCGGTGTCCTGGCACATCGGCAACACCCCGCCGGCGGCGATGTTGGCGTTGCGCAGCAGGTCCAACGCGACGAACCGGTCGTTCGGCGAGGCGGCCGGGTCGTCGATGATCGCCCGGAGCTGGGCCAGGTGCGCGGGGCGCAGGAAGTGCGCGATGTCGTGCATCGCCTCGGCGGTCAGCGCGGTGAGCGCGGCCGGCTCCACGGTCAGGAACCGGCGGCCTCCCGGGCCGTGTACGACGTCCACACCCTCGTCGGTGACCAGGCGATAGTCCGTCTGATCCGGGCCGGTCGGCAGCAGAGGGGCGTACGAGAATGCGGCGGCACTGCTCATGAGCGGCAAGCCTAGGGCAGACCGGTCGATCACTCCCACCCGCCGGGCGCGTCCTGGGACGCCGCTCTCATCCGCCGGGCCCGACACGCTCCGCCGCCGGCCCGATCAGCCGGCGAGGTGCCTGCTCAGCCGTCCTTACCGCCGCCCGGGCCGGGGCAGAGTTCGCCCTTCGGCCCGCAGTCGCCGTTGTTCTGCCCGCCGGGGGCGGTACCACCCGGTCTGGGATTCCCACCGTCGCCGGGTGGGCGGGCGGGCGAGCCCCCGGCCGCGCCGAACCGGACGTACCCGATCTCCCGGCCCTCACCGACGATCATGCCCTGCGACCCGACCGCGAGGGCGTTGGCCGAGGTGCGCAGGGCGGCCAACTCCCGGCCGCTGCGTGGGTCCACCGCGACCAGCCGGGACGGCTTCTCGTCGGCGACCACCGCCGCGTACGGGGTGAGCGCGGCACCGGCCTTGCCACTGGCGGGGCGGGTCCAGAGCACCTTGTCGGTGCCCAGCTCACGGGCGACCACCGAACGCTTGTCGGCAGCCCGGAACACCGCCTGACGGTCGTCCACGGCGATCAACTTGGTGCCCGCCTCGCCGACCCAGAGCAGCCGTCCGTCGTACCCGTCGATGACCGCCTCGCGGCCGTCCGGGCCCACGCCGATCAGCACGTTCCGCGCGCCCTGCGGGTCCTCCCGCTGTACGCAGCCGGCGGAGTCGGCGGTACGCAGGTTGACCCCGGCCCGCTGCCAGGCCTCCTGCCCGGTCGCCGGGTCGCGGGCGGAGATGGCGAAGTAGCAGGCGCCGTCCTGGGATCGGGCCGCGATCCGCAGCATCCGGCCGCCCACCACGGACAGCCGCTCGTCCCGGCCGGGCTCGACGTTCTGCAACACGCGGCCGGTGGCGGTGTCGACCACGTGCACCCGTCCGTCCACCGGGAAGCCGAGCAGCGGCGGCGCGGCCTCCGCCCCGGTCACCCCGTCGTCGATCCGGGTGGCGGTGAGCCGGCGGGTGCCGCGCAGGCCCGGGTTGTCGGCGAGCAGGCCGCTGTGCACCCCGGGCAGGAAGGCCGTCCAGAGGGGTGCGGTGCCGCGCGGGTCCCACGCGCTCAGGGTGCAGTCGGTGGCATCGGTGCACCTGGCGTCGAGGAGCAGGTTGCGGTACGTCCACACGGCCACCGCGTCGTCGTCGCGTCGCCGGGTCGCCCCGGTGGTCGGGTCGAGCAGCTCGTACCCCTTGACCAGCAGTTTTCCCACGGCGACGACCGAGTCCCGGTCACCGCCGGCGACCGCCGACCAGTCCGCCTTGCGTTCCCAGAGCTGCGCGCCGGTGGCCAGGCTGCGGGCCTCGACCCGGGTGCGCTGCTCGACCACGACGGCGTCGCCGGCGATGGTCACGCTGCGCGGAGTGCCGCCGACCCGTTGCTGCCACACCACGTCGGGCTCGGAGATGGGTTCGCTGCGGTCCACCCACTCCCACAGGCCCGGGAAGGGGTTCCACACGCCGGTCGCGGCGAGGGCGACGACCACGGCGAGGCCGAGCAGCAGCCCACCGCGCACGCTCCCCTTCGCCACACCGCACACCGTAGCCACGATCGCGGATCTTCCGTACGCCCGCGCCGCCGTGTCGCCGCGCTTTCTGGGCTCGCAGGTGTTAGAGCGCCCTTCCCTCGGCCCGAACGGCGCTGCGAACCAGCGGCAGCGTGCGATAGGGGATCTGCTCGGCCAACGCGATGATCGTCGACGCGCGGGTGATGCCAGCGGACGACACGATCTGGTCGATGACCCGTTGCAGGTCGGTGTTGGAGCGGGCCACGATCCGGCAGAGCAGGTCGCTGGAGCCGGTGATGGTGTGCGCCTCCAGCACCTCGGGGATGGCGGCGAGGTGGGCGGTGACCGGGTCGTGGCCGTGCCGCTGGCTGATTTCGAGGGTGACGAAGCTGGTCACCCCGAACCCGATCGCGGCCGGTGCGATCTCGGGGCCGAAGCCCTCGATGACCCGCCGCTCCACCAGCTTGTCCAGCCGGGCCTGCACGGTGCCCCGGGCCACCCCGAGCCGCCGGGAACACTCCAACACCCCGATCCGCGGCTCCTCGGCGAGCAGTTCGATCAAGCGCACGTCGAGCGCGTCGAGCTGTACATTCTGCTCACCATTCATGGGTGAAGACCATACCGAATGCGCAACCTGACCAGCACTTCTGTCGACAGTTGCCCACCCGGTGCCGGGCCAGCGATCCTCGCCACAAGAACCGACAACGGCGGCCCACGAGGCCGGCCGGTACGCGAGGGAGCCCACCATGACCCAGGCGATCGACCGACCCCAGTCGACCGAGGACGTCGACGTCGACCGGCTCGTCGGCGCTGTCGACCACGACATCAGCCGCGACCCGTTCCCAGTCCGGGGTCTCGACCACGTGCACTTCCTGGTCGGCAACGCCAAGCAGGCCGCCCACTACTACTCCACCGCGTTCGGCATGACGTGCGTGGCGTACCGCGGCCCCGAGCAGGGCTACCGGGACCATGCCCAGTACGTGCTGACCAGCGGTTCGGCTCGCTTCGTGCTGACCGGCGCGGTGCGCCCGGACGCCGAGGGCGCCGACCACGTGGCCCGGCACAGCGACGGGATCAGCGACATCGCGCTGGAGGTCCCGGACGTGGACGCCGCGTACGCGCACGCCATCGCGCAGGGCGCCACCAGCGTCGTCGAGCCGCACGAGGTGACCGACGAGCACGGCACGGTCCGGATGGCCGCCATCGCCGCGTACGGCGACACCCGGCACACCCTGGTCGACAGGTCCCGCTACACCGGCCCGTTCCTGCCCGGCTTCGTGGCCCGTGGCCCGATCGTGGACCGCCAGCCGATGATCGCCGCCGGCATCCAACCGAAGCGCTTCTTCCAGGCCGTCGACCACGTCGTCGGCAACGTGGAGCTGGGCCGGATGGACGAGTGGGTCGAGTTCTACAAGCGGGTGATGGGCTTCTCCAACATGGCGGAGTTCGTCGGCGACGACATCGCCACCGACTACTCGGCGCTGATGAGCAAGGTCGTGGCGAACGGCACCCGCAAGGTGAAGTTCCCGCTCAACGAGCCGGCGATCGCCCGCAAGAAGTCGCAGATCGACGAGTACCTGGAGTTCTACCAGGGCCCCGGCGCCCAGCACATCGCCGTCGCCACCAACGACATCCTGGCCAGCGTCGACGCGATGCGCGCCGCCGGTCTGGAGTTCCTGGACACCCCGGACTCGTACTACGACGACCCGGAGCTGCGCGAGCGCATCGGCAAGGTCCGCGTGCCGATCGAGGAGCTGAAGGCCCGCAAGATCCTGGTCGACCGGGACGAGGACGGCTACCTGCTCCAGATCTTCACCAAGCCGGTGCAGGACCGCCCCACGGTCTTCTTCGAGCTGATCGAGCGGCACGGTTCGCTGGGCTTCGGCAAGGGCAACTTCAAGGCGCTCTTCCAGGCGATCGAGCGCGAGCAGGAAGCCCGCGGCAACCTGTAACACTTGCGAGCGTGACGCAGCCTCCGTCGTACCCGACGCCGCCGGCCGGTGGGCCTCAGCCCGCCGCCGGCGGCTTCGTGCCGCCGCCCGGACCACACCCCCAGGGGTACGCCGCGCCGCCGCAGTACGCCCCGCCCGGGTACGCCCCACCGCAGTGGTACGCCGGGCCACCCGGCCCGCCACCTCCGCCGCTGAGTCCGAGCGGTCAGCCGCTGGCCAGCTTCGCCGACCGGTTGCTGGCCTGGCTGATCGACACGGCGTTGTCGAGTGCCGTCCTGTTGGTGCTGTTCATGCCGGTCTTCTTCGTCCTCTGGTGGCGGATGTTCGCCGAGCTGAACCAGATCAACCCGGACGGCACCCTGGTGGAGCCCGATCCGGGCACCTTCTTCTTCGAGTTCTTCCTGCCGATCCTGCTGCTCCAGCTCGCGGTGCTCGTGCTGATGCTCGGGCTCTACTGGCTCTACCACGTGGAGTACCTCAAGCGCGGCGGTCAGACGCTCGGCAAGAAGGTCATGAAGCTGCGCGTGGTGCCGCTCGACCCGACCCGCACGCTGGACCGGCGGATGGCCGGCCGGCGGTGGCTGGTGCAGTACCTGGCCGGCTCGCTGGTCCCGGGGTGCAGCTACGCCGACGGGTTCTGGCAGCTCTGGGACAAGCCGTGGCAGCAGTGCCTCCACGACAAGTTCGCCGCAACCATCGTCGTTAAGGTGTCCACGTGAGCGAGCGAACCAGCAGGCAGCGAAGCGGAGCGACGGCGTGAGTGTGCAACCTGGCTGGTACGTCGACCCCGCCGACACCGAGACCCGGCGTTACTGGGACGGCGAGGGTTGGCTCGGCGCGCCCATTCCCGTCGACGCCACCCCGCCGGATGGTCCTCCGCCGGCCGAGCCGCCGCCCGCGCCGGTCACCCCCGCCGCGCCCCCGACCTCCGGCCCGACCACCCCTGGCTCCGAAACCGTCGCGCCCGGCTGGCCGCCACACCAGGGCCCACCATCGGGCTACGGCCCACAGTCGGGCTACGGCCCGCCACCGGCACAGGGTTCCGGCTACGGCCCGCCACCGGCACAGGGTCCGGGCTGGGGGCCACAGTCCGGCCCACCCGGTTGGGGTCCGCAGGGCGGTCCGCCCGGCTGGGCTCCTCCGGGCAGCCAACCCGGCTGGGTGCCGCCCGCTGGTCACCCTGGCTGGCCCGGGCGACCGCCCGAGCCGAGGCCGCACGGCCACGCGCTGGCCGGTTACGGTCGCCGGCTCGCCGCCCGGCTGATCGACTTCAGCATCATTCTCGCGCTGAACGTGCTGGTCAACGGCTGGTTCGTCTGGCGCTGGGCGCAGGAGTGGGCGCCGTACTGGCAGGAGTTCTTCCGGCGCGCCGCGCGCCGCGACACGTCCGCCGAGGGTATGCCGGTGCCCGACGAGCAGACCAGTTCGCTGCTCGTGGTGATCCTGCTGATCGCCACCGCGCTGTGGCTGGCGTACGAGGTGCCCTCGATGGCCGCCGGTGGGCAGACCTTCGGCAAGCGGGTGATGCGGATCCGAGCGGTGCCGATGGCCGCCGACCAGCCGCTGGGCTTCGGCCGGGCGCTGAGCCGGTGGAGCACGCTGGGTCTGCCGACGCTGCTCTGGTACTGCGCCGGGCTCGGCCTGGTGCTGCAATTCGTCGATGCCCTGTCCCCCCTCTGGGACCACCCCCTACGCCAGGCGCTGCACGACAAGCGCGCGCAGACGGTGGTCGTCGAAGTCCCTTACCGCCCCGGTTCCGCCCCCTCGGACGACCGCAACCAGCCCTCGGGAGACACCCCATGACCGACTCCGGACGTCACCAGCCGGCCCTGCGGCTGACCCGCGCCGACCTGGACGCGTTGCCCAACTACGTGCCGGGGCGCAGCCCCGCCGACCTGGCCCGGGAGTTGGGCCTGCCGGAGGCCATCAAGCTGGCCAGCAACGAGGTTCCGTACGGGCCGCTGCCCGGCGTGGTGGAGGCGGTCACCGAGGCGATCACGACCTCGCACCGCTACCCGGACATGGGTGTGGTCGCGCTGCGGGACGCGTTGGCCGAGCGGTACGGCGTGGACGCCGACCGGATCGCCACCGGCTGCGGGTCGGTGGCGCTGGCCGAGCACCTGGTGCGGGCCACCTGCCTGCCCGGCGACGAGGTGCTCTACTCGTGGCGGTCGTTCGAGGCGTACCCGATCATTGCGGCGACCAGCGGCGCGACCAGCGTGCGGGTGCCCAACGACGCCGGGCACGGGCACGACCTGGCGGCGATGGCCGCGGCCGTGACCGACCGGACCCGGGTGATCTTCGTCTGCAACCCGAACAACCCCACCGGCACCGCGCTACGCCGGGCGGAGTTGGACGCGTTCCTCGAAGCGGTGCCGGACGACGTGCTGGTGGTGATCGACGAGGCGTACCGGGAGTTCGTCACCGACGCGGAGGTGCCGGACGGGCTCGACTACCTGGACCGGCCCAACGTTGCGGTGCTGCGCACCCTGTCCAAGGCGTGGGGCCTCGCCGGGCTGCGGATGGGCTGGATGGTTGCCCAGCCGGTGGTGGCTGCCGCCATCCGCAAGGTGGCGACCCCGTTCTCCAGCAGCACGGCGGCCCAGGCCGGCGCGCTCGCCGCGTTGACCCAGGTTGCCGAGATGGAGCGCCGCTGCGCCCTGGTCGTCGCCGAGCGGGACCGGGTCACCGAGGCGCTGCGCAAGTTCGTGCCCGAGGTGCCGACGAGCCAGGCCAACTTCGTGTGGCTGCCGCTGGGCGAGCGGGCGGTGGCGTTCGGCAAAGCGTGCGAGGCGCGCGGTGTGATCGTGCGGCCGTTCGCCGGGGACGGCGTCCGGGTCACCATCGGCACCCCGGCCGAAAACGACGCATTCCTGGCTGCGGCCGAGGCCGCCCTGGTCTGACCGGACGAGCATGCGGTCGGTCCGGTTTCCCCTTTCCTGTCCCCGGGGACCGGACCGACCGACGTCAGGCCGCTGGCACCGACTCCTGAATCCGCAGCCGTCGGCGGTACACGTACACCACCAGAAACGTCAGCACCAGGCCCGAGGCGACCAGTCCACCGGTGAGCACCTGGCGAGAATGATCTGCACTGCTCGCCGCAGCGGGCGCCGGGCCGAAGGTCACGGCACCGGTGGCGGTGCGTTTGGTCCAGCCGCTGGCCAGAGCGAGTGTTGCTGTCCAGGGACCGTCCGGGAGCCGCCGGTCGAGCAACACGCGGACCGTGGTCCGACCGTCCAGCGGTAGTGTCCCCGCCTCGGCTTTGACCGGGCCGGCGGCGAGGCCACCCGGGCCGTCGCTGAGCCGCAGCTCACCGGCCAGGTCGAGCGCGCGGCGGCCGGTGTTGCGCACCTCGGTGATGACGAACGGCGTCCCCTCGGCATCCCGACCACCGGTGAGTGGGCCGACGTCGAAGCTCGACGGGGGCTCACCACCGGGGCCTACCGAAAGGTAGACCCGGATGCCGACCCGGCCGACACTCCGGACATTCGACCCGTCCGTCCCGGGCACCTCGGCCCAGACGACCGCGTACCGCTCGCCGGCCTCCGCGGCGGACGGCACCGTGATGGTCACCAGCGCCTCGACCTCCTCGTCGGGCGCGAGCGCCTCCTCGTTCGGAGACACGGCGATCCAGCTGCTCAGCTCGTTCTCGGTCCGCTCCGGGGCGAACTCGAATCCGTTGTCGGAGACGCTGGCGCCGGCGGCGTAGAGAGTCACCTTCCGGTGGAGCTCCGACGAGTTCCGCACCGCGACCCGGCGCTTGATCGTCGTTGCGGGCTTGACGTGGTCGACGATGTACTTGTACGCCCGGGTGTCGTCGCGCCGGTTCGCCGGCGCGTCGAGCAGCCGAATCCCCACCCCGGCCGGCAGGGCATCCGGGCTCGGCGTGACCGACGGCGGCCGCGATCCCGCCGCCGGCATGTCGGCCTCGGGCAGGGTGGGCTCGGCGAGTGCCAGCGGCCGGTACGCGGCGGGCGGCACGGATCCTGCGGCCATCGCCGGCGCCCCGGCCGCGACCAGGACGGTCACGGCCAGGGCAAGGGCGCAGGCACGATCATGCCACCGAATGGGTGATCACCCCCGAGTAGCTGCCACCCACGGCGGTCGCCGGGATGGTGATCCGGATGTCCGGAGCCCAGCTCGCCGAGTTGATGCCGGCACCCGACGTCTTCGAGAAGGCGGTTCGGGGGACGCTCAGGCTCACCGCGTCAGCCTGGGTGGGCTGTCCGGGGACGAACGTGCCGGTGCCGCTGGTGGCAGTGGCCGCACCGGACCAGTACTCCACGTTGTTGGGCGGGATGGTCTCCTCGGGGGTGCCGCCGCCCGAGACGAACGAACTGCTGGTGACCGTGACCGTCCACGTGGCGGCGAGCGCCGCCCGTTCGTCGGTGACCGTCACGGTGCCGAGTTCACCGGTGATGCTGTTACCAGCGAAGGCGGACCCGAGGTTGATGGAGGCAGGGACGGTGATGTTCAGGTCGGCGGTGGCGATGCTGAAGGTGACGATGGTGTCACCGGACGGTGCCGCCGCAGCGGGCGAGGCCAGTGCTACCACGGCGGCCGCACCGGCGGTCAGGGCAAGAAGTGGCTTCCTCATGCCGTTGACGCTAGGAGGAAGACCAGTCCGAGACCCTCCCAAAAAGGATAAATCACCTATCAAGCTACAGAGTGGGTGATTGTCCCCCGATAAGTCCCGGCGATGACGCCGGTCGGAACGGCGACGCGAATGGTCGGCACCCAGACGACCATGTTGTTGCCATTGCCGCTCGTCTTCCGGAACGCCTGTCGGGGCGCACTTAGCGACACCGCCTGGGCAGCGGTGAGCTGACCCGGCACCAGGATGCCGCCACCGGTGCTACGGACCGCCGGGCCGGACGAGTAGAAGACCTGACCGTTGGGGATGGTCCGTTGCGCGCCACCCGCGCCGGTGATGAACACCGTGGCGGAGACCGTCGCGATCCACGTGTTCGGGTTGACCGGTCCGCGGGAGTCGCGCACCTCCACCTGGCCGAGCTGGCCGGTCAGGGAACTCCCCACGAGGCCCGAGCCGAGGTTGACCGACGCCGGCACGAAGATGTCCACCCCGACGGTCCGGGCGATCGTGAAAGTCCGCGTGTCAGTCGGCGCCGCCTCGGCCGGCACCGGGAAGAGCAGGATGATGATCGAGCCCAACAGGGCTGCCAGGAGTCGCACAATGAGACTATAGATAACTTATGTCCGGTTTGTCGAGCCGCCGGATGGTCGTTGACTTGGCGGGTCAGCTCGGCCGACGGCGACGGGCCGCGAACCACCCGATGAAGATCAGCACCGCGCCCAGCGCGGCGAGCAGCAGCGCCGATCCGCCCGACCCGGTCACCGGCAACTCACCGCCGTGGCTGGGTGTGGGTTGGAGTGGTGCGGTCGGCGTTGACGTGGGTGGCTGCCGGGTCGGGGGCGGCGTCGGCGACGCTGGCAGGATCTCGAAGGTGACGCCGGTGCCCGCCGACGGCTCGGCCCGGGCGGCGCTGATTCCGCGCACCGGCGCCGGGTCGGCGGCCAGCACCGGCGGCACCGCCAACGTCAGGCTCGCGGCGGCGGCGAGCGTGCCGCCCACGATGTAGCTGGCTGCCGTCCTGGCCATGCGCCGACACCTTCCACTGGAAACCTGAACCATGAAAAACATACCCTTTCAGGACAAAGGGAATGATGGTTCGGTGTTCCCGGGTCGAAGAAGCCACCATCAGGTGGCGGCCAGGATCACCGCCTCCCCGGTGTAGTAGTAGCGCCGGTCGTCGCCGGTCGGGTCGACCGGCTTGCGGAGTCGTTCGACCGCGACGAACCCGTCCTCGGCCGTCACCGCCCCGGGCGCCCAGCCGGTCCCATCCGAGCCGACATTGAGCGCGAAGCGGGACAACTGCCTACCGGTCACCGGATCCAGCGTGACCAGATCGTTCGCCTCGGTCAACAGGTGCACCCGGCCCGGCTGCCCGGCCAGCAGCCGGGCCGCGCCCAGGTCCGCGGACCGCCACAGTTCGGCGCCCGTCCGCGCCGAGCGTCCCACCGCAACCCCATCGAGTACGACGACAGCCTGCTCACCGACCAGCACGGCGCCGGTCGCATCCAGCGCGGGGGCAGCGACCGGTGCGCCGGGGCCCAGCAACCAACCCCGGCCGCCCGCATCGCCCGGACCGGCGGTCCGCAGGGCCAGGCAGTCCGACCCACCGGTACGGCAGCCGAGCGGCGTCACCACCAACTCGTCGGAGCCACCGGGCGGTCGCCAACGCTCACGCACCGCGCCCGTCGCCGCGTCCCGGAACTCGATGGTGGCTGGCCCGGCACACCTGTCCAGGCCGATCAGCTGACCGGAGGCGGTGGTCCCGACATCGCTACGGCAGTTGCCGGGCAGGTCGACCCGCCACAGCTCCCGACCGTCGCTCAGCTCCACAGCGCGCGCCTGGACATCCCCGCTGACCACCAGCACCGTCCGGCCGTCCGGGAGATCGGCGAGTCGGAGCCCGCGCGGCTCCCAGACGGTGGCCGCCCAGGTACGGCGTGCCACCGCGGAGCTCGGGGCCGGCTTCGGACCGTCGGCTCTCCAGAGCACCCCACCGGTCCGGGCGTCGAGCGCGACGAGTTGGCCGTCGGACCAGCGGCTGACCACCGTGCTGCCGCTGGCCACGATCCCGGTCAGCTCCGCCGGCCACCGCCGGTACGACCAGTACGGGCTGGTCCGGTACCGTCCGTCGACCGGCCGGTCGGCGTAGACCTGACGGTGCGCGGCGTACACCCGCAGTCTCGCGTCCACGATCAACGGGGCGACCGGCAGTCGACCGATCACTCCGGCGGGCGGTCGAGCCGGGGCCGGATAGTCACCCCTCGCCAGCGTGCTCACCTCTGCCGGCGCGAGTACCCGGTGGACGATGACCGCGACGGTCGCGGTCGCGAGCAGCGCCGCGACCACCATCACGAGCCGTCGCCGGCCCCTCGGGAACCCCATGCCGCACCTCCGCCCGGCACCCTACCCAGCGGAACCGGCCGCACCCCGCTCAGGTCACGGCGACGATGGCCGCGCCCAGGGCGGCCAGGAGCGGTCGGCGCTAAGTGCGACTTGGAGCGGTCGGCGCTCAGTGCGACCTTGAGCGGTCAGCATTCAGGGCGGCCTGGACCGGGTCGGCGCTCAGGCGGCTTCGAGCGAGCCGATGACGCCGGCCGCCGCGGCCAGATCGGCGAGATCACGCCGGAGCGCCACCTCGACCGCCCGCGCGGCGAGGCCGCCGAGCAACAGAGCCACCACCCGACCGTACGGGTCGATCGGCACCGCCTCCTGGGTGACGGTGATCGCCGTGCAACTCCGGCGGCGACGCCGAACCGGGCGCAGGCTCCAGGTGATCCGATAGTCGACGCCGGCACCGGAGGAACAGAGCACCAGCCGCTGCGGAGCGAGTGACTCCACCACCAGGAACTCCTCGCTCAGCGTGCCACCGCCCGGCTGGGCGCGCTCCTCACGCCAGGAGGTGCCCGGACCGAACGGCCCCGGGGTGAGCACCTTGATCGGGCCGGCTGCGGTCAATCGGGCCGCACGACCCGGCAGGTCGGTCAGCAGACGCCAGACATCGGCAGCGTGCGCCTCGATGATTCCGGTAACCGCCACCGTCGACATGCCGCCCTCCCGTGTCCCCGACGGTACGCGGAGTGAGGGCCGGACGGGGCCCCCGGGACGGAATTCCCACCACCCGGAGGCCACTCTGTCCGATTGGACGGTTGCTCGGCACCGGGCGTCGTCGACCGGTGCCGAGGCTTTCGCTATCAGCGTTCGAAGCGACCGGCCCGAATCGCGCCGATGAAGGCTGTCCACCCCGGCGGGCTGACCGCGAGTGTGGGGCCGGCCTGGTCCTTGGAGTCGCGGACCGCGACCAGACCGTGGACATCGACCAGGTTGTCCGCCACTTCCACGCAGAGCCCCTGGTCGTTGGAACGGCTACTGGTACGCCAGATCGCGCCCGCAAGATCGTGCATCGTCGTTACCTCCGTGTGCGATGGACGCCCCACCGCTCACAGTCGGGCGAACGCCCGGCCCGGATTGCGCGGCGAGGCAACGGGATCCGGACGATCAACGGGTCAACCAGGGCCGGTTATCGCACCGGCTGTGCGATAACCGGTTCCGCGCACGAGACGGATGGAATGCGCCCGCTCAGTTGGCCGGACGAACCGTGCCGGTGACCTCGCCGAGGGCGATGGTGGTGCCGCCCGGGCCGGGCGCGGTGGCGGTGATGGTCACCGTGTCGCCGTCGGCCAGGAAGGTTCGGGTCTCGTCGCCCACCTTGACCGGCTCTGCGCCGCCCCAGGTCAGCTCCAGGAACGAGCCGACCTGCGACCGGTCCGGGCCGGAGACGGTGCCGGACGCGTACAGGTCGCCGGTGCGCAGCGAAGCGCCGTTGACGGTGAGGTGCGCCAACTGCTGCGCCGGAGTCCAGTACATGGTGGCGAACGGCGGCTCGCTGACCTGTTCGCCGTTCCACTCGACCACGAGTCGAAGGTCCAGGCCCAGGTGTGGCACGTCACGCAGGTAGTCGACCACCGGCGGGTCCTGGTCGGGGGCGGGCACAAAGGCGTCGCCGAGCGCGTCGAGCGGCGTCACCCAGGCCGACACCGAGGTGGCGAACGACTTGCCGAGGAACGGCCCGAGCGGCTGGTACTCCCAGGCCTGGATGTCCCGAGCCGACCAGTCGTTGACCAGCACCACACCGAAGACGTGGTCGGCGAAGTCGTCGACCGCGACCCGCTGCCCCAACGGGCTGGGTACGCCCACCACGAAGCCCACCTCGGCCTCGATGTCGAGGCGTACCGAGGGGCCCGTGACCGGACCGTCGGCGGAGGGGCGCTGCCCGTTCGGTCGGATCACCGGCGTGCCGGAGACGACCACCGTGCCGGCCCGTCCGTGGTAGCCGATCGGCAGGTGCTTCCAGTTCGGCAGCAGCGGTGGCTGACCGGGGCGGAAGATCTGCCCGACGTTCGAGGCGTGGTGCTCGGACGAGTAGAAGTCGACGTAGTCGGCCACCTCGATCGGGAGCAGCAGCTCCACGTCCTCCAGGGGCACCAGCAGCGGCTCCACCGCGGCCCGGTGCGCCGGGTCGGTCAGCAGCTCGGTGATTCGCTGCCGTGCCGCCGTCCACTGCGGACGGCCGAGCGCCATGAAGTCGTTGAGGGTGGGCCGGCACAACGCACCGGCGGCCAGCACCAGGTCGGCGGCCTCCGCCGCGGCCAGGTCGAACACCCACGAGCCGATCCGTACGCCGATCCGTGGCTGCCCCCCGTCGGTCCGGAACACCCCGTACGGCAGGTTCGTCACCCCGTACGGCGAACCGTCGGCACCGGTCACCCAGGTCATGCGTCGTAGCCCCCGTTCACCAGCCCAAGCCGGATCAGATCGGTAAGTGGTTCCAGGATGCTGCACGAGCCGAAGCCGACCCACAGTGGGCGTGCCGCGTCCAGCCGCCCGCTCGCGCGCTCCAGCAGGGGACGCGGGTCGACCACGGTCAGCAGTTCGGCGACCGTCTCCATCCGGTCGCCGCCGGCGGCGGCCAGGGCGGCGGCCAGCACGTTGGCGTAGCCGTGGTGGGTGAAGCCGGTCTCCGGGTCCAGGTGCCGGATCGCCTGGTGCAGCCCTGCGGTGAGCTTGAACGGCAGGTCCCGGTCGCGGCAGGCGCAGATCACGGCGGCCAGCTCGGTCGGGGTGGGGAAGAGTTCGGCGGCCAGGCCGCCGGTGCGGAACTTGGCGGCGATCGGCACCCCGTCGGCGCGGGCGGCGGCGAGCGCGTCCAGCGCGCCCATCAGGCCGAAGGTGAGCGGCAGCTCGGCGTAGACGGCCTCGACGCCCGGCATCGCATCGGTGAGCCGCAGCAGTTCGGCGATGCCGGGCAGCGGGTCCTCGCCGCGCTTGGCGACCGCCACCTCGACCTGTCGGGCGGTCACACCGTCGGGCGGCAGGAACGACAGCGCGAACGGCAGGCGGGCGATGCCGGTGTCACCGATCAACCCGATCACCAGACCCTCGCCCGGGTCGACGAGACCGCTCAGCTCCCCCGCCGCGACGGTCGAGGCGGGGACGAGCAGCGGGCCGACCAGGTCGGCGTACCAGGCGGTGCGGTGCCGACGGTGAGCGGCGAGCGCGTCGGGGAGCGTGGCGCTGCCCGGCGGGAAGACGGCGGCATCGTCCACCAGGCCGTCGAGGAGTGCGGGCACCTGCGTTGACACGGAACAAGAATGTACGGGACGCTACGAGGAACGGACAACAGTGTCCGATTATCGGACGCTGCTGATCGGTGAACGGAACATATCGGGAGGCGAGATGCCGTACTACCGCAGCGTCGGCGACGTGCCACGCAAGCGCCACACCCAGTTCCGTCAGCCCGACGGCACGCTCTACGCCGAGGAGCTGATGGGCCAGGAGGGCTTCTCCTCCGACTCGTCCCTGCTCTACCACCGGCACGCGCCCACCGCGATCCTGGCCGCCGACGAGTTCGCCCCACCCACGTTCAGCCGCGCACCGAACCTGCCGCTCAAGCCCCGCCACCTGCGCACCCACAAGCTGGACACCGGCGGCTCCGACCCCGTCCTCGGCCGGCAGTACCTGCTCGCCAACGACGACGTACGCATCGGGTACGTGCTCGCCGACCGGCCCTCACCGCTGTTCCGTGACGCCACCGGCGACCACTGCCTCTACGTCGAGTCGGGCACCCTGCGGGTCGAGTCCCCCTTCGGGGTGCTGGACGCGGTCGCCGGCGACTACGTCATCATCCCCACCTCGACCATCCACCGGCTGGTGCCCACCGGTGACCAGCCCGTCCGCCTGCTCACCGTCGAGGCGTCCGGGCACATCGGCCCGCCCAAGCGCTACCTCTCCGTACGCGGCCAGTTCCTGGAGCACTCGCCCTACTGCGAGCGCGACGTGCGCGGCCCGGACACGCCGTTGCTCGTCGACGGCGAGGAGGTGGAGGTGCTGGTCCGCCACCGGCGTGGTTGGACCCGCTACGTCTACGCCCAGCACCCGTTCGACGTCGTGGGCTGGGATGGGCACCTCTACCCGTGGGCGTTCTCCATCCACGACTTCGAGCCGATCACCGGCCGCATCCACCAGCCCCCGCCGGTGCACCAGACCTTCCAGGGGCCCAACTTCGTCATCTGCTCATTCGTGCCCCGCAAGGTCGACTACCACCCGGACGCGATCCCGGTGCCGTACAACCACCACAACGTCGACTCCGACGAGATGCTCTTCTACACCGGCGGCAACTACGAGGCGCGGCGCGGCTCCGGCATCGAACAGGGCTCGATCTCCCTGCACCCGTCCGGTTTCACCCACGGCCCCCAGCCGGGCGCGGCCGAGCGTTCCATCGGCGCGGACCACTTCGACGAGTTGGCCGTCATGGTCGACACCTTCCGCCCCCTGGACCTCTGCGACGCCGCCGGCGCCTGCGAGGACGAGGGGTATGCCTGGACCTGGGCGCGTTCGGTGTAGTCGCCCTTTGGGGTTTCGCCGGAGCCCACCCGCTCTGGGCGGTCAGGCTTGATCCCGACGCGGGCGGGCTCCGGCGAAACCCCTGACCTGGTCGAGCTAGGCGACGCTGGTGATCTTTAGGGGTTACGCCGAGCCTCGGGTTGCCTCGGTTAGCGGATGGCGGTTCTGGTGAAGACGGCTAGCTCGGCTACCGCCGTGGCGGCGATGGCCAGCACCAGGGGCCACGGTGAGCCGACCACCGCGTACACCAGCAGCAACAGCGGCGCGGCAGCCACGGCGTACACCGCCAGGGCCATCGCCCGGTCCGAATGCAACATGGCGGGCAGGACGGTCCGGGTGAGCCCGGGGAGCCGGGCCGCGAGCTGCCAGACCACGATCCCACCGGTGAGCGCGGCGAGCACCGCCAGGACGCGGGAGAACCCGTCGTTCGCCGCAGCCGCGACCGCGACCAGCACCGCCGCCACCAGCGACCAACCCGCGCCGTAGAGCACCAGGCGGTGCAGGCCGTACGCGAGGGTCCGCGGCGAGTCGATCCGGCTCGGGCTGATCGTCACCGCCTCGGCCACGTGTTCCAGCGCCTCCGACCAGCGGCGCTGCTCCAGTCGCATGACACCGACGTCGTGACCGGCCTCGGCGATGCGCGGATCGAGCCGCAACGCCTCCCGGTAGGCCCGCTCGGCCAGATCGAACAGGTCCAGCCGGGCGGCGACCAGACTGAGCACCAAATGTGCCTGCGGCTCCTCCGGGGCCAGTTCGACCCCGCGCCAGGCCGCGTTCAGCGCCGGCTGACCGTTGCGGGAGTCGGCCAGGATCGCCGCGGCGCTGCGCTGGGCGTACGCGTCGGCCGGGCCGAGGGCGAGGATGCGGTCGGCGGTGGCCGCCGACTCGGCGTAGCGCTCCAGGTCGGCCAACGCCATGGCCCGGACGACCAGTGGCGGCAGGGCCTCGGGCGCGGCCACCACGGCCGTGTCCGCCGCCGTGAGCGCCTCGGTCGGGCGGTGGGCGGCCAGGTGCACCCTGGCCAGCATGGTGAGGGCCTCCACGTCGTCCGGCTGTAGCGCCAGACCGTAGGTCAGCTCGCCGGCCGCCTCGTCGTGACGGCCGAGTTCGGCGAGGAGTTGGGCGCGCTGGACGTAGCCGTCGGCGGCGGACCGGTCGGGGGCGGGGTCGGTGGACATCGCGGCGAGCCTAGGCGGCCGGCGCGTCGTACACCAGAGCCACCGCGATGCCGGCCAGCCCCTCTTCGCGCCCGGGAAAGCCGAGCCCGTCGGTGGTCGCGGCGGACAGCGTGACCGGGGCGCCGACTGCGGAGGAGAGCACCTGCTGCGCCTCCGCACGACGTCGGCCGATCTTGGGGCGGTTGCCGAGAACCTGCACCGACACGTTGCCGATCTCCAGGCCGGCGGCCCGCACCCGGCGGGCCGTCTCGGTCAGCAGCGCCACGCCGGGCGCTCCAGCCCACTCCGGCTCGCCCACCCCGAAGACAGCACCGAGATCACCGAGGCCGGCGGCGGAGAGCAGCGCGTTGCAGGCCGCGTGTGCGACGACGTCGGCGTCCGAGTGCCCGGCGAGGCCGTCCTGGTCGGGCCAGAACAACCCGGCTACCCAACAGGGTCGACCGGGCTCGAACGCGTGCACGTCGGTGCCGATGGCGACCCTGGGAACGATCATGATCAGAGGGTACGCGTCAACCACCGGTGGCGAGCAGATGCTCCGCCAGAGCCAGGTCGAGCGGTCGGGTGATTTTCAGGGCGTACTCCGAGCCCGGCACGCAGCTCACCGCGACGCCCTGCTTCTCGACCAGCCCGGCGTCGTCGGTCAGGGAGTCACCGGCTGCGGCGTGCGCGGCGCTGAGCACGGCACGACGGAAACCCTGCGGAGTCTGCACGGCGCGCAGGGCGGAACGGTCGACGGTGCCGAGCACCACCTCGCCGGCACCGACCTCCTTGATCGTGTCCACGACCGGCAGGACCGGGATCACCGCGTCCCGCCCGTCACGGACCGCCGCCGCGACCGATTCGACCAACTCGGACGGGGTGAGCGCACGAGCGGCGTCGTGCACCAGGATGATCGACGGCCCGGCGGGCACCGCGGCCAGCGCGGCGGCGACCGACGCCTGCCGTTCCGCGCCGCCCGGAACAACGATCACCGGCGCGACCGGGGTCAGCAACTCACGAACGGCAGCCACCTCGGCGACCGGCGCGGCCACCACGATCGTGTGCACCGACGGTGCGGCGGCCAGCCGGCGCACGGCGTGCACCAGGAGTGGCTCGCCGGCGAGCAGGCGCAGCGCCTTGGGCCGGCCGGGGCCCAGACGTACTCCAGCACCCGCCGCAGGCACGAGGACCGCGACGTCACCGCGCGGATTGAGCTGCGCGGTCACGTCGCGGTCCTCGGTGGTTTCTTCACTACGAAGCGGGACGACGATGCTGTGCGGACTAGGCCTCGGTGAGGACCTTGTCGAGCAGCGTCTCCGCCTCGTCCTTGGTGCTCTTCTCAGCCAGCGCGACCTCGCCGACGAGAATGTCGCGGGCCTTGGCGAGCATCCGCTTCTCGCCCGCGGACAGGCCCCGCTCCCGCTCCCGGCGCCACAGGTCACGCACGACCTCGGCGACCTTCAGCGGGTTGCCGGAGGCCAGCTTTTCCAGGTTGGCCTTGTAACGCCGCGACCAGTTGGTCGGCTCCTCGGTGTGCGGAGCCCGCAGAACGTCGAAGACCTTACCGAGGCCTTCTTCGCCGACCACCTCTCGAACGCCCACGATCTCGGCGTTCTCGGCCGGCACCCGGACCGTCAGGTCACCCTGCGCGACCCTCAGGACGAGGTATTGCTTAGGCTCGCCCTTGATGACCCGAGTCTCGATTGCCTCGATGAGTGCGGCCCCGTGGTGGGGGTAGACAACGGTCTCGCCGACACTGAAAACCATAGGTTCGAAACCCCTTTCGCTGTGTCTAGGGTAACACGGTCAGGCACCGATGTCTCACCGATGTCCTGACCGTTGGCGCAGCTCAGGGGCCCTGTGAGAGGTCTTGCTTCAGCTTGACAGGCGGTCAAACCAATGGTTCGAACACGCTCCGTAACGTGCGGATGACTGCCCGGCACGGGTGAACAGAACGTCGAGATCAAGGGCTATGCGCTCCTCCTATGGTAGCCCGGCCGGCCGGACTGCGCCCAGGTGTAGCGGGAGGAGCCCCTGGTGCGCGACCCTGGAGACCGAGCCGCACTCCGCTCGCGAGACCCTTCCAGGAGGTCGGATGGGCAAGCCGGATGCAGAGGGCCACGGGCCGGCCGACGGCCTGCCCGGCCTGCCACCCGAGTGGGGCCGGGTCGTGGTCCCCGACGACGCCTCCGCGCTCGCCGCCGAGGCCGCCCAGATCCGCCGCGAGCTGCGCAGGGCCACCGGCCTGCCCGGCAGCCACCGGGTCCTGGGTCTGCCGCTGCTGGTCCTGCTGGTGGCGGTCCTCACCACGCTTGCCGGCCTACTCGTGGTCACCTGGCCGCGAGCCGGCCGCACCGAGCGTCCGACCCCGGCGCCCTACTCGCCGCCCGCGACCCTCGCCGGGCGGGCACTGCCCGCACTTGACCTGGTCGACGCGGATCAGGCACCCGTACCGCTGCGCGGCCTGCTCCCCGCCATGATCATCCTGCTGGACGGCTGTCCCTGCCCCGACCGCGTCGGCGACGCCCTGGCTGCCGCGCCCGCCGGGGTCTCCGTGGTGACCGTCACCGGCGGCCGGACGGTAACCGCCGCGCCGACCGACCAGCGGCAGTTCCGCGAGCTGGCCGACCCAGCCGGGGGGTTGCGCTCGTTCCTGGGTCAACCGGCCCGTCCCGGCGTCGTGACAGCCCTGCTGGTCGACCGCACCGGCACGGTGACCCGGGTGCTGCCCGACCTGGGGCCGGTCGACGCATACCGAGGTGACCTGAGCGCCCTCGGCGCCTGAACGCCGCTGGGCGCTGGTCTACCGGGGTAGCTCGACGAGTTGGGCCTCGACGTCGATCTCCCGCTCCCCGGTCGCCGACAGCGACACCCGGAACGGCCGGCCGCGTGACAGCACCCTGGCGCTGACGACAGTGCCGTCGCAGTCGATCTCGGAGGGCCCGGCCAGGCCGGCACCAACGATCGTCACCGTCAGGCCGCCCGGCCTGGTGCAGCGGTACTGCAACAGGAGACGGGCGTTGCTCCCCGCCGACTGCCGGACGACGCCCTCCCCCGGGGCGAGTGCCGCCCGCTCCCGCCAGACCGTCTCCCGGAACGTGAGCAGACCGCCCTGGAAGACGAGGTCACCGGGATCGCCCACGATGTCGGCGATCATGCCCGTCTCCGGGTCGATCTCCGCCCAGAAGCCACGCGGCACGCTGACGACCTCACCCGCATCGTCCACCCGCATCGTCAACCGCTCACCGGGCACTACGCGGGTGACCAGGGCGCGCTCCAGCGCGGTGCTCACGCTCGGCCCGACCGTCGGCCCGACCCTCGGCGCGACGGTCGAAGGACCAGCCGACCCGGCCGTCGCGGCGGGCGCGGCGGCACGCCACCACCCGACACCGGCGGCCAGCACGGCCACCGCTGCGCCCACCAGCACCGCCGAGCGCAGCCGGTCGTCCGTCGTCGCCTGCATCCGCCGAGCGTACCGGCCGGGCCGCGCAGACGATCAGTCCTGTCGATCGAGCAGAGCGGCGTACAGGGTGAGGCCGGGGCCGAACGCCAACATGACGATGCGCCGAGCGGCAGGCGTCGCACGGCCCAGCCGGTCCAGAATCAGCAACACCGTCGGCGACGAGCAGTTGCCGTGCTCGTCCAGCGTCGCCCGGGACGCCGCCAGCCCGTCCGGGGGCAACGCCAACTCCCGCTCGACCACGTTGAGGATCCGTGGCCCTCCCGGGTGCACCGCCCAACCGTCCACCTCGGAGCTGGTGACGCCGTGCCGCGCCAGCAGGTCGTCGACCAGCTTGCGGACATGCCTCGACAGCACCTGCGGCACCTTCGGCGACAACCCCATCCGGAAACCGGCGTCGGTGACATCCCAGGTCATGTGGTCCGCCGTCGAGGTGTCGGTGACGGACGTGACCTCGCGCAACGCGTACCCCGGGCCGCCCGGCACGACCACGGCGGCGACCGCCGCGTCCGAGAAGAGCGCGTGCGAGACGATCTGCTGGGTGTCCACCCTGGCACTGGACGGCTGGATGTGCAGGCTGGTCAGCTCCGCGCAGAGCAGCAGCGCCGGCCGCCCCCGCGCGGTGACGAAGTCACTCGCCGCGCCGAGCCCCGGCAGCGCCGCGTAACAGCCCATGTGGCCGATGAACATCCGCTGGGTGTCCGCGGCCATGCCGAGGTCCCGGGCGAGCAGGATGTCCAGCCCGGGGGTGGCGTACCCCGTGCAGGAACACACGATGAACAAGCCGATGTCACCGGCACCCAGCCCAGCCGCGGTCAACGCGCGGCCCACCGCCTCCTTGCCGAGCGGAAGCGCCTCGACCTGGTAGCGACGCATCCGGCGCTCGGTCGGCCAGTCCGACACGTCCTCCAGCAGCGGGTTGACCGCGGCCTGCCGCCGGGTCACCCCGGAGTTCGCGAAGATGCGCTGGGCCAACGACCGGGTGGTGCCGGAGAAGTGCCGGGAGAAGAAGC
Source organism: Micromonospora sp. B9E7 (assembly GCF_039871815.1). Lineage (NCBI taxonomy): Bacteria > Bacillati > Actinomycetota > Actinomycetes > Micromonosporales > Micromonosporaceae > Micromonospora > Micromonospora sp. B9E7. The sequence continues at coordinate 109,595 of NZ_JBDPLX010000010.1, read as the reverse complement.
CCTCCCACAACTCGTCTTGGAGAGCGGACGGCGGCTGCGCAGTCCCGAGCCCCGCGATCACTGGTACGGACACGATCCCCACCTCTCGTCAGATGCTGTCCTCCCCCTGGTCGTCCCACCAGCCACCGCGGCCGGCCTTTCCTCCTCCGCACAGGTCGCACCCGGCCGGCTCACCAACGTGGTGCCGATCCGTCGCGATCCGGGTCGCCACCCAACGCGGCGATGCCCAACCAGTCGGCGCAGACGTCCGAGGTGGCGGGGTGCAGTGAGCCGCATCGGGCATCTCGGTAGAGCCGCTCCAACGGATGGCCACGGCGGGTCGCCGAGGTGCCCGCCGCTTCCAACACCGACGCAGCCACCTCGGCAGCCGTGGTGCCGGCGAGCAGCTTCGCGCGCCACACCCAGCGGTTGGTCTCCTCGTCGCCCGGCGCCTCGTCCACCCGGCGGGCCGCCTCGGCGACCACCAACTGTGCGGCGGCCGTCGCGGCGTCCGCCCGACCCAGTCGGGCCCGCACCGCCGGCAGGCCGCCCAGGTTACGGGCGTTGAGATGCTCGGCCGCCGCGTCGATCGCCGCCCGGGCCACCCCCACGTAGACGGCCGCGTAACTGGCCACCAACCAGTGCGGCATCAGCTGGGCGACCACCAACGCCAGCCCCTCCACACCGCCGAGCAGCCGGTCGCTCGGCACCGTGACGTCCAGGTGCAGGTCGTGCGACGAGGTCGCGCGCATGCCCAGCGAGTCCCAGGTCGGCTCCACGGTCAGCCCGGCACCGGCCGGCACCAGGAACTGCGACACCACCGACTGGTCGGCCGCACTGCGTGCCGCCACCAGGTAGCCGTCGGCATGCCCGGCACCGGAACAGAAGGTCTTGCTGCCCTTGAGGTGCCAACCGCCGTCGGTCGCCTCGTAGGCCGTGGTGAGCTGGGACAGCCGGGCACCCGCGCCACGCTCGCTCATCGCGACCGCGTACCAGGAGCCCTCCGCCGCGGCGGTCAGCAGCCGGTCCCGGGCGGCCAGCGCCTCGTCGGGTACGCCGAGCGCCTCGGCCAACTCCTCGGTCACCGCGCCCAGGGCACCGGTCACCGAGGCGTGCATGTTGAACACCAGGGCGGTCGCACCGTTGCCCCGGGCGAGCTCGGTGGCCACTGCGGCGTACTCGGCGAAGCTCGCCCCCAGACCGCCCAGCGCCCGGGGCACCATCAACCCGAACAGGCCAGCCTCCCGCAGATCACGGAAGTCCTCGGCGGGGAAGGAACCGTCCCGGTCGTGCTCCGCCGCCCGCGCGGCGAACCGCGGCGCCAACCGGCGGGCTGCCTCAAGCGCCTGAACCGTCATATCGTCTCCTCCTCGGCGTCCCATACCCCGCCACGGCCCGACTATCCTTTGCGGACCCCCCGGCCCTGGTAGAGAACGGCGGTGGACCGGGTCGGCACGATTCGCGGCGTACGGCCGGCACGGGCCACACCGGACGCGCGGGTCGCGCGGGCGCGGCGCAGCAGCCAGGCGAGCAGGCCCCCGACCTGCGGCCGGATGCCCCGCAGTCGCAGGTCGACACCGTGCCGGGCGCACTCGGCCACCAGAGCCCGAGCGTCCACGAACAACCGAGGGTCGTGGATGCCACGCGGCACCGTCGGCAGCCGCTCGGCGATCCGTACCGCGACGAGCCGGGCCAGCGCCGTGTCGTTCAGGGTGTCCAACACCAGCAGGCCGCCCGGGCGCAGCAACCGGCACGCCTCGGCCACCACACGCGGCCAGGCCGGCACATGCTCCAGCAACTCACCCGCGGAGACCACGTCGGCGCAACCGCTCGGCAGCGGAACCGCGGTGGCGTCGCCCTGGACCACCCGCACCCCGTGCTCGGCCGCCTGGACCAGCGCCGAACGGGTCAGATCGACCCCGACGTGGTGGTAGCCCTTGCCGGTCAGGTGCGGCGCGAGCAGACCGGCACCGCAGCCCAGATCGACCAGCACCGCGCCCGGGTGGGTGGCCGGTGGCACCAGCGCCGCGCGGGCCTCGGCCAGCCAGTGCAGCATCGCGAACGCGCCATCGGGCCGCCACCACTCACCGGCCAGGTCGTCGTACTGGCGCGGATCGTTACGCGGCAGCACCCGGGGGCCGGTGGACGCCGCGGACGCAGCCACGTCTCGCATGGAACCGAGCGTGGCACGACTGCTCGGTAACGACCAGACTTCCCTTATGTCGTCGAGGGTGTTAGGGCTGGTCAGAGCGAGCCATCCGGAACCGGCCGCAGCGGTGACCGCGGTCTCCGGTCTGCTGGCGTGGGGGGTGGGCCACCGGGCGGCCGGAATCGTCTCCGTCGTGCTCGCCGTGCTGGCCAGCCAGCTCGCCGTCGGCTGGACCAACGACGCACTGGACGCCGAGCGGGACGCCACTGTGGGGCGTACCGACAAACCGGTGGCCGCCGGCGCGGTCGGCCGGCGCACCACGGCCTGGGCTGCGGCGGTGGCCGCGGTGGCCTGCCCGTTGCTCGCGTCGACCACGAACCCGACGGCGGCGTTCTGGCTCACCGTCGCCCTGGTCTCCGCCCTGCTCTATGACTGGCCGCTGAAGGCCACCGTGTTCTCGGTGCTGCCCTACGCCGTCTCCTTCGGCGCGCTGCCCGCCTTCGTGGTGCTGGCGCTGCCCGGTCAGCCGGCCCCGCCGGCCTGGCTGGTGGTCGCGGCGGCGTGCCTGGGTGCCGGCGCGCACTTCGCCAACGTGCTCCCCGACCTGGCCGACGACGCTCGGACCGGGGTGCGCGGCCTGCCCCACCGGCTGGGCGCCGCCGGCAGCCGGGCCGCGGCGGCCGGTCTGCTCCTCGCGGCGACCGCGGCGCTGGTCCTCGGACCACCCGGGCCGCCGTCGGCGATCGGTCTGGCAGCGGTCGGCACGGCCGCGGTGGTGCCACCGCTGAGCTGGTACGCCGGCCGCGCGGCGGTCCGGGCCGGCCGGCGGCCGGTGTCGGCCTTCCGAGCGGTGCTGTTGGTGGCCCTGATCGACGTGGTGCTGCTGGTGGCGAGCGGTCGGGTGGTGTGAGCGGCACCCGGGCAGGTGGCAATGCCGGGTCCGCGTGCGGGCCTCGATCAGCTCCAACTACCCTGGAGCGCGGTCTGCGCGGGTATGGCCACCGTGCCCGGCGTACGGCCCGGGTGGGGATTGTGACGAGGAGGACCGACGTGACGCGCTCGATCAGGGGATCCCGGCGGGCGGCCCTGTTGCTGTCCGGGATTGCGGCGGCCAGCCTGCTGGCGTCCGGATGCGGCACCGGTCAGATCGCCGAGACCGCGTTGAAGGAGCCGTCGGTCCAGGGCGTCAACCTCACCACCAACAACGGTTCCTTCTCGGTCCGCGGCCTGCTGGTCGACTACCCGGGCGCCGAGGGTTACCGGGCCGGCCAGGACGCGACGCTCGGTGCCGTGATCTACAACGACTCGAAGGAGACGGTGACGGTCACCGTCACCACCGAGAGCGCCCGCGAGGTGGTGATCAGCGGCGGCTCGGCGAGCCCGTCGCCGTCGGCCTCGGAGTCCGCCTCGATGAGCCCGTCCCCGTCCGGTTCGGCCAGCCCGTCGACGCCGACGTCCCGCTCGGCCAGCCCGTCGGTGACGCCCTCCGAGACCGGGTCGTCCTCGGCCACCCCGTCCGCCCCGGAGTCGGCGCGGGCGTCGGGTTCGGCCAGCCCGTCCGCACCGGGTCAGCCGGCTCGGATCGAGTTGGCACCGCTGAGCTACGTCCAGTTCAACTCCGAGGCCACCACGCAGCTCCGGCTGATCGGCCTGACCGAGGCGCTGCGCTCCGGCCAGAACGTCGTCGTGACCTTCGACTTCGGTAACGGCAACACGGTCACCGGCCAGGCGCCGATCGCGGTGCCGCTCACCCCGGCCGCGCCCCCTTCGCCGATCATCGAGCGCGAGGGCGGTTACGAGGGCAACGAGGGCGGCACGACCCACGAGTGACCCGACCGTCACATCGACGAACACCCCGGCGTGGTGACCACCACGCCGGGGTGTTTTCGTCGTACGCGAGGGCTAGCGTCCTGATGTGACCACCTCCCGATCGACCCCTCCGCGTGGCGGCACGGCCGGTGCCGCCCGTGGCCGGTCCAGCGCCCGCGAGCCGCGGCCTGCCTACCAGTGCGACGCCTGCGGGCACCAGCCGCCCAAGTGGGTGGGGCGCTGCCCGGAGTGCGGCGAGTGGGGGGCGGTGGTCGAGAACACGGTGACCGGCCCGACCGTCTCCGGTCGGGTGGTCAGCTCCCGGATGCCGTCCGAGCCGGCCCGACCGATCGCCACCATCAGCGCCGCTCCGGCCCGCGCCGTGCCCACCGGGGTGAGCGAGCTCGACCGGGTGCTCGGTGGCGGCCTGGTCCCCGGTGCCGTGGTGCTGCTCGCCGGCGAGCCCGGCGTGGGCAAGTCGACCCTCCTTCTCGATGTGGCGCAGCATTGGGCGGTCGGTGCCGGCAGCCCCTCGCTGGTGGTCAGCGGTGAGGAGTCGGTCAGTCAGGTGCGCCTGCGCGCCGAGCGGATGGGCACCCTGCACGACCAGCTCTACCTCGCCGCGGAGAGCGACCTGGCCTCGGTGCTCGGTCACCTCGACGCGGTCAAGCCGGGCCTGTTGGTGCTCGACTCGGTGCAGACCATCTCGACCACCGGCACCGAGGGGGTGCCCGGTGGGGTGACCCAGGTCCGCGCGGTCACCGCCGCGCTGGTCTCGGTCGCCAAGGAGCGGGGCATCGCCACCGTGCTGGTCGGGCACGTCACCAAGGACGGCCAGGTGGCCGGGCCTCGGGTGCTGGAGCACCTGGTCGACGTGGTGCTGCACTTCGAGGGCGACAAGCACTCGTCGCTGCGCCTGGTGCGCGGCGTGAAGAACCGGTTCGGCGCGGCCGACGAGGTCGGCTGCTTCGAGATGCACGAGGGCGGCATCAGCAGCCTGGCCGACCCGTCCGGGCTGTTCCTGACCCGCTACGCGGAGCCGGTCCCGGGCACCTGCGTGACCGTGGCGATGGAGGGGCGGCGAGCCCTGGTCACCGAGGTGCAGGCCCTGATCGGCGCAACGGTGGCCGGGTCACCCCGACGCACCGTCTCCGGCCTCGACTCGGCACGGCTGGCGATGGTGCTCGCGGTGCTGCAACGGCGCACCGAGCGGCTGACACTGCATGACCGGGAGGTCTTCGCCGCCACCGTGGGCGGCATCCGGGTGGTGGAGCCGGCCGCCGACCTGGCGGTCGCGTTGGCGGTCGCCTCCGGAGGGCTCAACCTGGCCATCGCTCCGCACCTGGTGGCGATCGGAGAGGTGGGGTTGACCGGTGAGGTGCGCCGGGTCGGGGCGGTGCCACGTCGGCTGGCCGAGGCGGCCCGGCTGGGGTTCAAGGTGGCCCTGGTGCCGCCCGGTTGCGGCCCGACCAGCACCGGCGCGGGGCCCGAGCAGATGCGGGTGACCGAGGTCACGGACGTTCGTTCGGCGCTGCATCATGCGGCCCGCGCGTCCGCCGAGTGACCCACCGTGCCGACGAGGGTGGCGATACCGGACAGCATGTCGCAAGAGGGAAACCGGTTGGAAGGGCCGCATCGTGACACATCACAGTAACCACGACAGCACCCACCGCACGGCAGTCCGTAGACTGTGCCCGTGCCGATCGACCGCGATACCACCAAGCCAGCCGGCGCGCCGCCCCAGGCCCGCACCGGCGCCGTGGGCTCGCCCGCCCGCCCGATCAGCGTGAGCGTGACCGCAGGCGCCGCCGGGAGTGCCGGGGACCCGTTACGGGCCAACCTTGCCCTGATGGCCCCGGGCACGGCGTTGCGCGACGGTCTGGAGCGCATCCTGCGCGGTCGCACCGGTGCGCTGATCGTGCTCGGCTACGACAAGGTCGTCGAGGGTCTGTGCACCGGCGGCTTCCCACTGGACGTGGAGTTCTCCGCGACCCGGGTCCGCGAGCTGTGCAAGATGGACGGCGCCGTCGTGCTCTCCAGCGACGGCACCCGGATCGTCCGGGCAGCCGTGCACCTGATGCCCGACCCGTCCATCCCGACGGAGGAGTCCGGCACCCGGCACCGCACCGCTGAGCGGGTGGCCCGGCAGACCGGCTACCCGGTCATCTCGGTCAGCCAGTCCATGCGGATCATCAGCCTCTACGTCAACGGCCAGCGGCACGTGCTGGACGACTCGGCGGCCATCCTCTCCCGGGCCAACCAGGCCCTCGCCACCCTGGAGCGCTACAAGCTCCGGCTGGACGAGGTCTCCGGCACGCTCTCCGCACTGGAGATCGAGGATCTGGTCACCGTCCGGGACGCGGTGGCCGTGGTGCAGCGACTGGAGATGGTTCGCCGGATCGCCGACGAGATCGCCGGTTACGTGGTGGAGCTGGGCACCGACGGCCGTCTGCTCGCCCTTCAACTCGACGAGCTGATGGCCGGTGTGGACGCCGACCGGACGCTGGTCATCCGGGACTACCTCCCGGTCGGCCGCAAGTCGCGCACCCTGGACGAGGCACTTGTCGAGCTGGACCTGCTCGGCGCCACCGAGTTGATCGACCTGGTGTCGGTGGCCAAGGCGATCGGCTACCCGGCCGCGTCCGACGCTCTGGACGCCGCAGTCAGCCCACGGGGCTTCCGACTGCTGGCCAAGGTGCCCCGGCTGCCGGTGGCGGTGGTCGACCGTCTGGTGGTGCACTTTGGCAGCCTCCAGCGGCTGCTGGGCGCGACCGTGGAGGACCTGCAGGCCGTCGAGGGGGTCGGCGACGCCCGGGCCCGAGGCGTCCGTGAGGGGCTGTCCCGGCTCGCCGAGGCATCCATCCTGGAACGCTACGTCTGACCTGGCAAACGCTACGTCTGACCGGCTCAGCCGGTGATGGTGAGCTTCGCAGGTGAGCTGAGCTTCGTGCCGACCCGGGCGAACACCTGGTACGACCCGGCGGGCGGGAACGGTCCGGCCGCCAGCCCGCTGCCGTCGCATCGACTGGTGTCCCGTCCGTTCCAGGCCACCTGGTAGGACCGCTCGAAGTTGGGCGTGAAGGACTGCACGTCCGCGCCCTGCACCTTGCCGCAGGTGTCCGAGGACCAGATCTTCTCCGCACCGGACTTGACGAAGATCTCCTGAGCCTCGGCACCGACGTTCCGGCTGCACGTCCGGTCCGACGTGTTCTTGATCTTGAGGTGCAGGTCGACCAGCGCCCCCCGCTGGACGGAGGTCGGGCTCGCCACCGAGACGACGCTGATCTCCTCGTTGGTGCAGGTGCCGTCGTCTTCCGAGCCGGCCGCCGCGCCCAGCGGAGGGTCGTTGCTGGTGACCGCCGGGCTCGGGTTCGTCGCACCCGGGTCGGCAGACGTGGACGGCGAGGGAGTCCCGGTCTGCGGTGTCAGCACCGGCCCGCCGGCATCAGACGTCGCAGCGGACGTCGCCGACGGCGAACCTCCCGCCGTCGGATCCTGACCACCGGAACGACCCGACTGGGTGCACGAATAAAGCAGGACAATCAGGAAGAGAAGCCCGGCTCCGAGTACGACGACACGACGCCGCCAGTACACAGCGGGTGGCAGGGGGCCGACCGTCAGACGCATGATGCCCCCCACCGTAGTCGCGCCCCGCCCGCCAGCACGGTGCGACGCGCCGGAGTCGCCTCCGGGCGCACGTTCCATCCTCCACTGAGGACAGACAGGGGGGTCGTCCGGCAGCCGATCAGAGGTAGACCTTTCGCTGGTAGACGGCGTGCGCACCGGCCACCCGATCCAGAAAGAGCAGGCCCGCGCAGTGGTCGATCTCGTGCTGCAACGCCCGGGCCTCGAACCCGTCGGTCACCAGCCGGACCGGCTCCCCCGTGCCCGGTAGGTCGCCCTCCACCACCAGCCGACTGGCCCGCTTCACGTCCCCGGTCAGGTCCGGCACCGACATGCACCCCTCCCGGCCCGGCTTCCACCGCGTCGCCTCGACCACGCGGGCGTTACAGAGCACGAACGCGCCATGCACCGTGACCGCCTTCGGATGCCCGGTCACGTCGACGGCGAACACGCGAGCGCCCACTCCGATCTGCGGCGCGGCCAGCCCGACGCAGCCCGGCGACACCCGCATCGTCGCCACCAGGTCGGCCGCGAGCTGGACCGTCTCCTTCGCGGTCGGGTCGACCACCTCGGCGGCCCTACTCAACACCGGGTGTGGGGCCGACACCACCGGCCGCACCTCACCCGGCACGGCCAGCGACTCCGGTGTCCAATCGCCCAGACCGACATCCGGCCCGCTCTCCTCGCCGGTCACAACAGATCCGGGTCCGCCGGCCGGAGCGTGACCTCCACGCCCAGCTCGCCAGCCGTCCGGGCCAGCCGGTCGGAAAGCGTGTCTGCCACACCGGCCGGCAACTCGACCTCGGCCAGCACCACGTAGAGCGAACCAGCCAAGCGCGTACTCAGGTCGGTGACGTTCCCTCCGGCGTCGACCAGCACCCGCGTCATCGCCGCGACGATGCCCATCCGGTCCGAACCGTGCACCGCCATCACGTACGGCTCACCCGCCGGAGGCACGTCGCCGTCCGGCGTGACCGCGCGTACCGTCGCCAGCAGTTGACCCTCGGCGGCCAACGGCGCCAAGGCGGCCTCCACCTCGGCGGCGGCCGGCCCGGTGCAGATGAGGGTCATCGCGAAATGCCCCCGCAGCCGCGTCATCGTGCTGTCGGTGAGATTGGCGCCCAGTCCGGCCAGCACCTCGGCGACGTCGGCCACGATGCCCGGCCGGTCCCGACCGATAACGGTGATCGCGAGCTCGTTCATCCGCGCATTCTCTCCGATCGGGCGAGCGCCGCCGTGGCACCCCGCCCGAGCCGCCCATCCAGCGGGATCGCGGAGCGTGACATCATCGACGACGCCATGACTCAACCCGATTTCGCCACCCTGGTCAGCCGATGGTTCCAGCAGCACGCCCGTAAGCTGCCGTGGCGTGAGCCCGGCGTCACCCCGTGGGCCATCCTGGTCAGCGAGGTCATGCTCCAGCAGACGCCCGTCGTCCGAGTCGTACCAGCCTGGCAGGCGTGGCTGGCCCGCTGGCCGGACCCGGCGGCGCTGGCGGCCGACACCCAGGCCGAGGCGATCCGGATGTGGGGACGCCTCGGCTACCCCCGTCGGGCGGTCCGGTTGCGGGACTGCGCCGTCGCGATCGTGGACCGGCACGGCGGCCAGGTGCCGGACCGGTTGGAGCAACTGCTGGCACTGCCCGGCGTCGGCACCTACACGGCGCGGGCGGTGGCCGCTTTCGCCTATGGGCAGCGACACCCGGTGGTCGACACCAACGTACGCCGCGTGGTCTGCCGGGCGGTGGCCGGCGAACCGGACGCCGGACCGGCTACCCGGCCCGCCGACCTGGTCGCCACCGAAGAACTACTCCCGGCGGAGCCGGCCGCGGCGGCACTCGCCAGCGCCGCGTTCATGGAGTTGGGCGCGGTGATCTGCACAGCGCGGTCACCGCGCTGCCCGGCCTGTCCGGTCGAGTCGGTCTGCGCGTGGCGGGCCTCCGGCCAGGAGGCGCCGGCCGGGCCAACCCGCCGACCCCAGCGGTACGCGGGCACCGACCGACAGGTACGCGGCCTGCTGCTCGGGGTGCTACGGGAGTCCACCGGGCCGGTCCCCCACCAACGGTTGGACCAGGTCTGGACCGATGACGTTCAGCGCGCCCGCGCCCTGGCCGGCCTGGTCCAGGACGGACTTGTCGAAGCAGCCGGCACCGACACCTTCCGTCTCGTCGGCGACGGCCCGTCCCACCCGACAGCTGACCTGGCCACCTGACCCGCCCGCCCCGGGCCTCCCCGCATAGCCACGCCCCGCCCGCCGCGCTCCGCCCGCGCTCCGCCCGTTCCCGCCGTGCTCCGCCCGTGCCCGGCCGGCCCGCTCGGATGGCCGGCCCGCTCGGATGGCCGGCCCGCTCGGATGGCCGGCCCGCTCGGATGGCCGGCCCGCTCGGATGGCCGGCCCAAGATCGTGCTCGATCCTGGATGTAGTGGTCTCGCGCGCGCTGGAGGCCACTACATCCTGGATGTTGCGCGATCTTGCGGTCGCGAGCCTCCACGGAACACCAAAGACGCTCCCGACCCACCCCTCAACCCCTCCGGCGTCGCTGCACCCACAACATCAGGGAAAGTGCTGCCTCCGGACGCCGTGAGCCAGCACTTTCCCTGATGTTGCGCGGATCTTGCGGGGTGTGGCAGGGCGGCACCGCGCGGCGAGCACGGGCGGGCGCGCGCGGCGAGCACGGGGGCCAAGCAGGCGCGAGCAGGCCGGGAGGCGCGGCAGGCGCACTGCGAGCACGGCAGGCCGGGCAGGGCGCGAACGGGCCAGGCAGGCGCGCGGCAGGGGGTGCGACGGTGCCGTCCGAGCAGGCCGAGCAGGCCGAGCAGGCGTTTGTGAGCTGTGGGATAGCGCAAAAGGCGGGGCCCCGGTGGCTCATGCCACCGGGGCCCCGCCCCGTTGCTGCTGGTCGTGCTACTCGTCGGCGCCCGCTGCTGCGGTCCCGGCGGCGGTGCCACCGAGGTCGGCCGGCACGGCGTCCGGAACCTCGACCGGCTTCTCCGCGCCCCGGAAGACGAGCTTGGACTTGTCGATGTCGTTCGGGTCGCCCTCGCAGTCCACCACGACGATCTGACCCGGGGTCAGCTCGTTGAACAGGATCCGCTCGGAGAGGTTGTCCTCGATGTCGCGCTGGATCGTGCGACGAAGCGGACGGGCACCGAGCACCGGGTCGAAGCCCTTCGCCGCCAGGTACTTCTTGGCGTTGTCGGTCAACTCCAGACCCATGTCCTTGTTGCGCAGCTGGCCCTCGATCCGCTGGATCATGATGTCCACGATCGAGAGGATCTCGGTCTGGCGCAGCTGGTGGAAGACGATGGTGTCGTCGATCCGGTTGAGGAACTCAGGCCGGAAGTGCTGCTTGAGCTCGTCGTTGACCTTCTGCTTCATCCGGTCGTAGTTGGACTCGGAGTCCTCCGACGCCTGGAAACCGAGCGACACCGCCTTGGCGACGTCACGGGTGCCCAGGTTCGTGGTCAGGATGATGACCGTGTTCTTGAAGTCCACGATCCGACCCTGACCGTCGGTGAGCCGACCGTCTTCGAGGATCTGCAGGAGCGTGTTGAACACGTCCGGGTGGGCCTTCTCGATCTCGTCGAAGAGGACCACCGAGAACGGCCGACGCCGCACCTTCTCGGTCAGCTGCCCGCCCTCGTCGTAGCCGACGTAGCCGGGAGGGGCACCCACGAGCCGGGAGACCGTGTAGCGGTCGTGGAACTCGGACATGTCCAGCTGGATGAGGGCATCCTCGCTGCCGAAGAGGAACTCGGCGAGCGCCTTGGACAGCTCGGTCTTACCGACACCGGACGGGCCGGCGAAGATGAACGAGCCCGACGGGCGCTTCGGGTCCTTCAGGCCGGCCCGGGTACGCCGGATCGCCTTCGAGACCGCCTTGACCGCGTCCTCCTGGCCGATGACGCGCTTGTGCAGCTCGTCCTCCATGCGCAGCAGGCGCGAGGTCTCCTCCTCGGTCAGCTTGTAGACCGGGATGCCGGTCCAGTTGCCGAGCACCTCGGCGATCTGCTCGTCGTCGACCTCGCTGACGACGTCCAGGTCACCGGCCTTCCACTCCTTCTCCCGCTGAGCCTTCTGACCGAGGAGCTGCTTCTCCTTGTCACGCAGCTGGGCGGCGCGCTCGAAGTCCTGAGCGTCGATCGCGGACTCCTTGTCGCGACGCACCTGGGCGATGCGCTCGTCGAAGTCACGCAGGTCTGGCGGCGCGGTCATCCGACGGATCCGCATCCGGGCGCCGGCCTCGTCGATCAGGTCGATCGCCTTGTCCGGCAGGAAGCGGTCGGAGATGTATCTATCGGCCAGAGTTGCGGCAGCCACCAGGGCTGCGTCCGTGATCGAGACCCGGTGGTGCGCCTCGTAGCGGTCGCGCAGGCCCTTGAGGATCTCGATGGTGTGCGCCAGCGACGGCTCACCCACCTGGATCGGCTGGAAGCGGCGCTCGAGAGCGGCGTCCTTCTCCAGGTGCTTGCGGTATTCGTCGAGGGTGGTGGCACCGATGGTCTGCAGCTCACCACGGGCCAGCATCGGCTTGAGGATGCTGGCGGCGTCGATCGCGCCCTCGGCGGCACCCGCACCCACCAGGGTGTGGATCTCGTCGATGAACAGGATGATGTCGCCGCGGGTGCGGATCTCCTTGAGCACCTTCTTGAGGCGCTCCTCGAAGTCACCGCGGTAGCGGGAACCAGCGACCAGCGCGCCCAGGTCGAGCGTGTAGAGCTGCTTGTCCTTCAGAGTCTCGGGCACCTCGCCCTTGATGATCTTCTGGGACAGCCCCTCCACCACGGCGGTCTTACCGACGCCGGGCTCACCGATCAGGACCGGGTTGTTCTTGGTACGGCGGGAGAGCACCTGCATGACCCGCTCGATTTCCTTCTCGCGCCCGATGACCGGGTCGAGCTTGCCCTCGCGGGCAGCCTGGGTCAGGTTGCGGCCGAACTGGTCCAGCACCAGGCTGGTCGACGGCGCGGCCTCACCCGGCGCGGCACCCGCCGCGGCGGGCTCCTTGCCCTGGTAGCCGGAGAGCAGCTGGATCACCTGCTGGCGGACCCGGTTGAGGTCGGCGCCGAGCTTGACCAGCACCTGGGCGGCGACGCCCTCGCCCTCACGGATCAGCCCCAGCAGGATGTGCTCGGTGCCGATGTAGTTGTGGCCGAGCTGCAGCGCCTCGCGCAGCGACAGCTCCAGCACCTTCTTGGCCCGCGGCGTGAACGGGATGTGCCCGCTCGGCGCCTGCTGGCCCTGGCCGATGATCTCCTCGACCTGCTGACGGACGCCCTCCAGGGAGATGCCGAGGCTCTCCAGGGCCTTTGCCGCGACGCCTTCACCTTCGTGGATCAGGCCCAGCAGGATGTGTTCCGTACCGATGTAGTTGTGGTTGAGCATCCGGGCCTCTTCTTGGGCCAGGACGACAACCCGTCGCGCTCGGTCGGTGAACCGCTCGAACATGCCCTCGTGCTCCTCACGTGCCGTGCGCCTTGATGGTCAAGATCTTGGCGGGGCCGGTGCACGAACGTCCGGGACGGGCGTCCGTGCCTCCTTACTCTATCGTCGCCGACCGACTCAGCTGAGGTCGTGTGTCTCTGCTCTGGGTCGGTTCCACGTCGTTTTGGACAACCGTCCGCGCTCAGGAGGTGTTCCGGTAGTCCTGTCGCTACGCGCAGAGCGAAATCCGACTGGCCCTACAGGTGCCCGTTCCGGGCCCCGGAGAGGCTCCGGGGGGCTCGGAGAGGGCGGAACCGGGGGTCGCGACGACCGCCGCGCCCAGCCTCGGGAAGGTTGTCCACAGGTTGTGGATAGCTGCTCCACTGGTTGTGGACAACGCCGCCCGGTGGCTAATGCTTCCCGGCCGCCCGCTGCTTTCGGCCGCCCGCTGCTTCCCGACCCGCCCGCCGCTTCCCGGCCGCTCACTTCCCGGCCCGCAGATGCGGCGACCTTCCCGGCCCGCAGATGCGGCGACGCCGGCCCGGAGAGGTACTCCGGCCCGGCGTCGTGTCGCCTGCGGTGGCGGCTGGCCACCTGGTTGCTGACGGATCAGCGCTTCGCGTGGTACTCGTCGACGATCTCCTGGGGGATGCGACCCCGGTCCGAGATGTCCTTGCCGGCCTTCTTGGCCCACTCCCGGATCGCCTTGTTCTGCTCCCGATCGGCGGTCGCGCCACCCCGACCGCGGGCCGCACGCCCACCGATCACGACGCCACCACGACCGACCTTGGTGCCGGCGCCCACGTACGAGGCAAAAGCGTCGCGCAATTTAGCGGCGTTGGCCTTCGACAGGTCGATCTCGTACTGAACGCCGTCGAGGGCGAACTTGACGGTCTCGTCAGCGTCCCCGCCGTCCAGGTCATCGACCAGCTTGTGAATGATCTGCTTGGCCACGTCCCACATTCCTTTCGAGCAGGGTGCTCCTGCTAACGAGAGCACAATAACCCGTACTCTGCTCGTCGCGTCAATAGGATGCCGTTACGGCTCGGCGCGAGCCGGGCGAGACTACTCGGGGCGGACCAACGGGAAGAGGATCGTTTCCCGAATTCCAAGCCCGGTCAGGGCCATCAACAGCCGGTCGATTCCCATTCCCATACCGCCGGCCGGCGGCATTCCATACTCCATCGCCCGAAGAAAGTCCTCGTCGAGACGCATCGCCTCGTCGTCGCCACGGGCCGCCAACTGCGCCTGGGCCACCAGCCGCTCGCGCTGCACGACCGGGTCGACCAGCTCGGAGTACGCCGTGCCCAGCTCGAAGCCGAGCACGTAGAGGTCCCACTTCTCGGCCAGACCCGGCTCGGTGCGGTGTGCGCGGGTGAGCGGGCTGGTCTCCTCCGGGTAGTCCCGCACGAAGGTGGGCGCCTGGAGGCCGGGAACGACCAGTTCCTCGAACAGTTCCTCGGCCAGCTTGCCCGGACCCCACTTCGGGTCCACGGCCAATCCCACCTTGTCCGCGTACTCCACGAGGCGGGAACGGTCGGTGCGGACCGTGACCTCCTCACCCAGCGCTTCGGAAAGAACACCGAACAGCGTCACGGATCGCCACTCGCCGCCCAGGTCGAACTCTCGGCCGTCAGCGTGGGTCACCACCATCGAGCCGCTGACGGCGACCGCTGCCTGTTGCACGAGATTGCGGGTCAACTCGGCCATGGTGTCGTAGTCGCCGTAGGCCTGGTACGTCTCCAGCATCGCGAACTCCGGTGAGTGCGAAGAGTCGACGCCCTCATTACGGAAGTTGCGGTTGATCTCGAAGACGCGGTCGACGCCACCAACGACGGCGCGCTTGAGAAACAGTTCCGGAGCGATTCGCAGATACAGATCGGTGCTCAACGCATTGCTGTGGGTCACGAACGGTCGGGCCGCCGCACCACCGTGCAGCAGTTGCAACATCGGCGTTTCCACCTCGATGAAGCCCTGTCCGTGCAGTGAATCGCGCAGACTACGTACGGCGGCAGCCCGGGTACGGACCATCTCCCGTGCCTGTGGCCGGACGATCAGGTCGACGTAACGCTGCCGGACGCGCGCCTCCTCGGAGAGCGGCTTGTGCGCCACGGGCAGCGGGCGCAGCGCCTTCGCGGTCATCTCCCACTGCTGCGCCAGCACCGACAGCTCACCGCGGCGGCTCGTGATCACCTCGCCGGTGACGCCGACGTGGTCACCGAGGTCGACCAGGCGCTTCCACGACTCCAAACGCTCCGGCCCGACCCGGTCCAGGGAGAGCATCGCCTGCAACTCGGTGCCGTCGCCGTCCCGGAGGGTCGCGAAGCAGAGCTTGCCGGTGTTGCGCACGAAGATCACCCGACCGGTGACCGCGACCTGGTCACCGGTCGCGGTGTCGGTCGGCAGGTCGGCGTAACGCTCCCGGACCTGCGCCAGGGTGGTCGTGCGGGGGAAACCGACCGGGTAGGGCTCGACGCCCTCGGCGAGCATCCGGTCCCGCTTCTCCCGGCGGACCTTCATCTGCTCGGGAAGGTCGTCTGCGGGGTCCACTGGCACGGGGTTCTGCTCGCTCACGGCACGCTTCCTCGTCACGGGAGATACAGGGGTCAGGCCCGAGCGTACTCAAGCCCTCAGGGGGTCGTTAACGGATAACGTGCCCGGCATGGCGGATCACACTCACGCTCTCTCATTCGGCGCGGCGGCAGCGGACTACGACCGGTTTCGACCCCGTTATCCGGAGCCAGCCGTGCGGTGGGCGCTGGACGGGTTGGGGAGGTCCGCCGACGTCATCGACCTGGGCGCGGGCACCGGCATCCTCACCCGCGGGGTGCTCGCCCTGGGCCACGACGTGACCCCCGTGGAACCGGACCCCGACATGCGCGCCCAACTGGCAGCCGCCACCCCGGGGCGCACGGCGCTGGCCGGCGACGCGGAGTCTCTGCCCCTGCCCGACGGAGTCGCGGACGCGGTGGTGGTGGGGCAGGCGTACCACTGGTTCGACCGGGAGCTGGCGCACCCCGAGATCGCCCGGGTGCTGCGGCCCGGTGGGACGTTCGCCCCGATCTGGAACATCCGGGACGAGCAGGTCGACTGGGTCGCCGAGCTGGGTCGGATCGCGCACCTGGGGGACAACGCCGGCAACGTGACCGAGAAGTACACCGACTTCGGCCCGGCGTTCGAGCCGATCGAGCTCGGCGAGTTCACCCACCACACCACGCTCACGCCGGACGAGATCGTCGCGATGCTGCACACCCGCTCGTACTGGCTCACCGCCACGGCCGAACGGCGGGCGACGATCGACCGGGAGCTGCGGAATCTCCTGGCCACCCACCCCGACCTGACCGGCCGGGAGACCGTCGAGCTGCCGTACCGCACGATCGTCCTACGGGCCCGACGGCGCTGACACCCCGCGCGACCACCGCCGCCGGAGACGGCCGGGTCACCGGTTGCGTTCGTAGACCATCCGCAGGCCGATCAACGTGATCATCGGCTCGTGGTGGGTGATGCTCCGGCACTCGTTGATCACCAGGGAGGCGAGGCCACCGGTGGCGATCACCGCCCGCACCTCGCCCAGCTCCTCGGTCATCCGCTCGACGATCCGGTCCACCTGGCCGGCGAAGCCGAAGTACAGGCCGGCCTGGAGACACTCCACGGTGTTCTTGCCGATCACCGAGCGGGGCTTGGTGGCCTCGACCTTGCGCAGCTGCGCGGCCCGGGCCGCCAACGCGTCGAACGAGATCTCGATGCCCGGGGCGAACGCCCCGCCGAGGAACTCACCGCGCTCGCTGATCACGTCGAAGTTGGTGGTGGTGCCGAAGTCCACCACGATCGACGGCCCGCCGTAGAGGGTGTACGCGGCCAGGGTGTTCACCACCCGGTCGGCGCCCACCTCCTTCGGGTTGTCGATCGCCAACTGCACCCCGGTCCGTACCCCGGGCTCGACCACCACACTCGGCAGGTCGGCGTAGTAGCGGCTCAGCATGGTGCGCAGCGACCGCAGCGCCGCCGGGACCGTGGAGCAGGCGGCCACACCGGTGATCTCGACGTTGTCCCCGGCGAGCAGGCCCCGGAACATCAGGCCCAGCTCGTCCGCCGTCGAGCGGGCGTCGGTCTTGATCCGCCAGGAGTGCACCAGCTTGTCGCCGTCGAAGGTCGCCAGCACGGTGTTGGTGTTTCCGATGTCGATGCAGAGCAGCACGCACGCAGCCTAGACAACTAGTCCGCGCGCAGGTCCAGCGCGATGTCCAGGATCGGTGACGAGTGGGTCAACGCGCCCACCGAGAGGAAGTCGACACCGGTCGCCGCGTACCGGCCCGCCACCTCCAGGGTCAGCCCACCGGTCGCCTCCAACTCGGCCCGGTCGCCCACCGCGGCCACCGCCTCGGCCAGCACCTCGGGCGTCATGTTGTCGCAGAGCAGGAAGTCCGCCCCGGCCTCCACCGCCTCCACCGCCTCGTCGACAGTGGTCACCTCGACCTGCACCGGCACCTCCGGGAACGCCTCCCGGACCCGTCGGTAGGCCGCCGTGATGCTCCCGGCCGCCAGCTTGTGGTTGTCCTTGATCATGGCCACGTCGTAGAGGCCCATCCGCTTGTTGGTGCCCCCACCAGCCCGCACCGCGTACTTCTCCAGCGCCCGCAGGCCCGGCGTCGTCTTACGGGTGTCCAGCACCATCGCCTTCGTGCCGGCCAGGGCGTCCGCCCAGGCGCGGGTGTGCGTCGCCACCCCGGACATCCGGCAGAGCAGGTTGAGCGCCGTCCGCTCGGCGGTCAGCAGCAGCCGGGTCGGGCCGGTCACCGTGGCCAGCACGTCGCCGCGGGCCACCCGCTCGCCGTCGCGGGCCGACACCGACACCTCGACGGTACGACCGAAGCCCGTCACCTCGCCCACCAGCTCGAACACGGCTGCGGCCACGGCCATCCCGGCCAGCACCCCGTCCGCGCGGGCCACCAGATCGGCGGTGTCGGTCTGCCCCGCCCCGATGGTGGCCACGCTGGTGACGTCGAGGAAATCCGGACCCAGGTCCTCGACCAGCGCGGTCTCGATCACCCGCCGCACCTGGGCCGGATCCAGGCCGGCCGCACGCAACGCCGTCTCCGTCGACTCCGTCAGTGCCGTCTCCGTTCGCGACTGCGGGGCTCGCAACACCGGCTCACTCCTCGCGCTCACTGTGCCGTCTCCGTTCGCGACTGCGGGGCTCGCAACACCGGCTCACTCCTCGCGCTCACTGTGAACTCCCCTCCCACTGTTGCGTCACCCGGCCCTGCGCCCCGACCGACCCGACCAGGTGGCCCAGCCACCGCTCGTCGGCCGTCGGGAAGTCCTCCCGCCAGTGGCAGCCCCGGGTCTCATCGCGTGCGTACGCGGCAGCCACCAGCGTCGACGCCACGGTGAGCAGATTCGTGGCCTCCCAGTCGGCGGTCCGCGGCCGGCCCCGGGCCACGCCCAGCTCGGTGAGCGTTCCGGCCGTCTCGGCCAGCGTCACCGCGGACCGGAGCACCCCGGCGCCTCGGGTCATCGACCGTTGCAGGGTCGGCGTCACCTCGGCCGGCAGCACCCAACCCACACCGCCACGCCAGGCACCGGTGTCCGCCGGCTGCACCTGCTCGGGCAGGCCGGCGGCGATGTCCTCGGCGATCCGCCGGGAGAAGACCAAGCCCTCCAGCAGGGAGTTGCTGGCCAGCCGGTTCGCACCGTGCACTCCCGTGCAGGCCACCTCTCCGCATGCGTACAGGCCGGGGATGGAGGTGCGACCACGCAGGTCGGTGCGGACACCGCCGGAGGCGTAGTGGGCGGCAGGCGCGACCGGGATCAGGTCGGTCGCCGGGTCCACCCCGATCGCCAGACAGGACGCCACGATGGTGGGGAACCGCCCGGCCAGGAAGTCCCCGCCCAGATGCCGCGCGTCGAGGAAGACGTGGTCCGCGCCGGACGCCAGCAACACCCGGTGGATGCCCTTGGCCACCACGTCCCGGGGTGCCAGTTCGGCCAACTCGTGCTGGCCGACCATGAACCGCTTGCCGTCGGAGTCCACCAGGTACGCGCCCTCGCCACGCAGCGCCTCGGAGACCAACGGCTGCTGCGCGTGCCCAGCCCCGGGCACCCCCGCGCCGGACGGGGTGATCAGGGCGGTCGGGTGGAACTGGACGAACTCCACGTCGGTCACCGCCGCGCCGGCCCGCATCGCCAGCGCCACCCCGTCCCCCGTGGAGACCGCCGGGTTGGTGGTGGCCGAGAAGATCTGCCCCATTCCACCGGTGGCGAGCACCACCGCCCGGGCCAGCAACGCGCCGACGCCGTCCTCGCTGCCCTCGCCGAGCACGTGCAGGGTGATCCCGCAGGCCGGGCCGAGGCCGTCCGGGCCGTCACCCGGCGCACGCAGCAGGTCCAGAACCAGAGCGTGCTCGAACAACCGGATCCACGGGTCGCGCTGCACCGCGGCGTGCAGAGCCCGCTGCACCTCCGCGCCGGTCGCGTCCCCACCCGCGTGCACGATCCGGTCCGCCCGGTGCCCGCCCTCGCGGGTCAGCATCAGGGAGCCGTCCGGGTGGCGATCGAACTCGGCGCCGACGCGGATCAGCTCGCGCAGCCGGGTCGGCCCCTCCTCGACCAGCACCCGGACCGCCGCCGGGTCGCAGAGCCCGACCCCGGCGATCTCGGTGTCCCGGGCGTGCGCCGCCGGGGTGTCCGTCGGGTCGAGCACGGCGGCGATGCCGCCCTGCGCCCACCTGGTCGAGCCGTCGTCGATATTGACCTTGGTGACCACCGTGACGTGCAGGCCCGCCTCGCGCAGGTGCAGCGCCGCTGTCAGCCCGGCCACCCCGGAACCCACCACGATCACATCGGTGGTCTCCACCCAACCGGGCGCGGGCGCGGCCAGCAACGCGGGCAGGGCCGGCAGGTCGACGGTCGGAACGTCCATCCTCCCAGTCAACCCGAACCATCCTCGCCCGGGGCGGCGGGGGCGGGACGAGTGTTTTCGGCTACCCCGTCCGGCGCCGTCCGCGACGCGCCGGCCGGGGACTCACGGTCACTTCGTCCGGACCGGAAGGCCAGCCGGGCCCGCGCCCTTCAGCGAGGCGGTCACCGTACGGTCGCTGAGCCACAGGTAGCAGCGCACACCCCGGTCACCGACCTTCCAGCGCCCCGCACCCGGTGGACGGACCACCACACCACTACGAAAGCGCAGGTCGGCGTCGTCCGGCACGCCCACGTACCGGCTGAGGGCGTTGCGGCAGCCGGTGTAGAGGGGAGCCCAGTCGGCGTCCCGGGTCGGATACGCCGTGTCCGGCGCGAGCCACACCCCGACGAACTCGGCATCGTGCTGTCGAGCGCACTCCACCGGCACCAGCGTCTGGACACTCCGGCCGGCCGCCACCTGGGTCTGCTGGCAGCCGAGCCGCAGCCCGGAGGGCCCCTTCAACGCGTCCCGCAGGCTCCCGGAGCGGACGACCACGGTGGCTCCCGCCTCGGTCGTGCTCAACTCGGTCAGGTCACACCGGAACCAACGGGAACCCGCACCCCAGCCCGGCCCGGAGGGCAGCGCCACGGACAGCCGTAGCCGACCGGCCCGCCAGTCGTCGCCCACGTAACCGGTCGCCCGGGTGTCACACTCGGCGAACGCACCCCGTAGCTCGGTCGAGCCGCCCGCCGGGGCACTGGCCCGTTCGACCGGGAACGCCCCCACGTGCACGGTCTCCACCCGGTGCGGGCCGGCGCACTCCACCGGCTCGTAGCTGGCCAGGGTGACCACCTCGGCGAAGTCGGCGGCCTGGCACACGCCGGCGGACGGGGTGAACGCCGACGGTGGCGGCAGGGCCGCCCAGTCGTCGGTCAGGTCACCGTCCAGGCCACCGGAACCGGCGCAGCCGACCAGCAACAACGCTGCCCCGAAAGCGGCGATCAGGGTCGTCATGGCACGGCGCATCGCGGCCTCCCCCAGCCACCGACCGGCTTACGCCAGTACCCCAGGGTAACCGCACATGACCTTCCGGTGACAGACCGGAATCGCCTCGCAGGGGATCAGACAGCGGACACGGCCAACGGACTCGGCACCGGGTCACCGGCCATACCGGGTACCACCGCAGCGGCGTCCGCACCCAACTCGATCACCCGGTTGTCGGCGTCCACGTGCACCACCCGTGGCCGGTACGACCGGGCCTCGGCGTCGTCCATCTGCCCGTACGAGATGAGGATGACCAGGTCACCGGGGTGCACCAGATGCGCGGCGGCACCGTTGATGCCGATCACGCCGCTGCCCCGCTCGCCCGGGATCACGTACGTCTCCAGCCGGGCGCCGTTGGTGATGTCCACGATCGCCACCTGCTCGCCGGGGAGCAGGTCGGCGGCGTCGAGCAGATCCTCGTCCACTGTCACCGAACCGACATAGTGTAGGTCGGCCTGGGTCACCGTGGCTCGGTGGATCTTCGACTTGAGCATGGTCCGCAACATCGGGGTGGCCTTTCACAAGGTTGGTGGAGGTCGGTGCGGCCGGTTCAGGGACGCGGGGCGAGGTGGACGGCCGCGTTGTCGATCAACCGGGTGGCACCCACCCAGGCGGCGATCACCAGTCGGGCCGGCCCGGACACCGGCCCCGGCTCCAACTCGGGGTCGGTGAGCACCAGGTAGTCGAGGCGGGCGCCGGGCGTACCGGCACCGAACGCGGCGTGCGCGGCGGTCAGCACCGCCCCCGCGTCGCGGCCGTCGTCGGCGGCCCGCGCACCGGCCCGCAGCGCGGCGGACAGGCTCAGCGCGGCGGCCCGCTCCGGCTCGCTCAGGTAGCGGTTACGGCTCGACAACGCCAGCCCGTCCGACTCCCGGACGGTCGGCACGCCGACCACCTCCACCGGCACGTCCAGGTCCCGGGTCATCCGCCGGACCAGGGTCAGCTGCTGGTAGTCCTTCTCGCCGAAGAACGCCAGGTCCGGCTGGGTGAGCTGGAGCAGCTTCAACACCACTGTGAGTACGCCGTGGAAGAAGCCGGGGCGACTCGCGCCCTCCAGCTCCGCGCCGAGCGGGCCCGGGTCGAGGCGTACGCGGGGCTGGCCGTCCGGATACATGTCGGCCACCGACGGGGCGAAGACCAGGTCCGCCCCCGCCCGCCGGCACACCTCCAGATCCGCGTCGAGGGTGCGCGGGTAACGGTCGAAGTCCTCGTTCGGCCCGAACTGCAACGGGTTCACGAAGATCGTCACCAGCACGTGGTCGGCCTGTTCCCGGGCCGCGCGCAGCAACGTCTCGTGCCCGGAGTGCAGCGCGCCCATGGTCATCACCACCCCGACCGTGCCCTTCAGCCCGGCCCGGGCCTCGGCCAACTCGGCGCGCGTGTGCACGAGCTGCGTCATGCGGCCACCTCCCGACCCGTGTCGGCGAGCACGCCGAGCAGCGACTGCGCGTCCACCGGCCGCAACCGGCCGGCAGCGATCGCCCGGTCGGCGGTACGCCGGGCCAACGCAAGATACGCGGGGACGGATTCCGGGGCGGTGGCCGCCAGCCGGGCCAGATGCCGCTGCACGGTGCCCGCGTCGCCCCGGGACACCGGGCCGGTCAGCGCGTCGTCGCCGAGTCGCAGGGCGTTCTCCAGGGCGGCCCGCAGCAGCGGGGCGAGCACCTTCTCCGGCCGGTCCACCCCCGCGTCGCGCAGCCGGTCGGTCGCCTCGTTCACCAGGGTCACCAGGTGGTTCGCGCCGTGCGCCAGCGCCGCGTGGTACAGCGGGCGGTCCCCCTCGGCCACCCACTCGGGCACACCGCCGAGGTCGGCGACCAGTCTGGCGGCCAGTGGACGCAGCTGGGCCGGAGCGGTCACCCCGTACGAGATGCCGGCCAGCCGGGCCAGGTCGTCCGGCGTACCGGTGAAGGTCATCGCGGGGTGCAGGGCGAGCGGTCGGGCGCCCACCTCGGTGGCCGGTGCCAGCACGGCGAGGCCGTGCGCGCCGGAGGTGTGCGCGACCACCTGGCCGGGGCGCAGCGCACCCCGATCGGCGAGGTCGGCCACCACAGCGGCCAACGCGTCGTCCGGCACCGCGATCAACAGCAGGTCGGCGGCGGCGTGCGCCACGGCGGCGACCGGACGGCGTGGCACCTCGGGCAGCAGCAGAGCCAGCCGGGCACGGCTCGCTCCGGAGCCGCCGGCGACAGCGACCACCCGGTGCCCGGCGGTGGCGAGTGCGGCACCCAGCACGGCTCCGACCCGACCGGCGCCGATGACACCGACGGTCAGCAGGCGGGGGGCGACGGAGGCGCCGAGAACGGCGCGATCCCGCGGTGCGGCGGGCCCGTGCGGGGCGGCCGGACGCGGGCGCAGCGGTGCGCTCATGACGACGATCCAGTCCTCGAGAAGGGGTACCGGTCGATCGCAAGTATGCGCCCGGCCCGCCGAACCAGGACAAGCATGTGTGAAAACCTTCACCACCGAAGTAAGGGTCCCCTGCTAACGCATCGGGATGCACAAGGGACCCCTACTAACAGGTGACATACACCGTTTACGTACCTGTGGGGTGTTTCGACTGTCCGGCGACCCGTTTCCGTAGGGTCGGCACGGTGACGCATGCTGACCTGATGTCGATCCAGTGGCGGGACGCGATGAGCCGGGCCCTCTACGGGCCGGACGGCTTCTTCGTCGCCGGCACCGGGCCAGCCGACCATTTCCGAACCAGCGTGCACGCCTCCCCGAGCTTCGCCAGCGCCCTGCTCCGCCTTCTGACACAGGTCGACGCGGCCCTCGGCCACCCTCCTCGTCTCGATGTCGTCGACGTCGGCGCGGGGAGGGGGGAGCTGCTGCGGGCTCTCGTCGGGCTTGCGGTGGGGGTTTCCGGGGCGTCCGCGCGTCCCTTGGGGGACGAGCCGTCGTCCGGCACGGTCCGTCCGTCGCTCGCGGAACGTGTGCGGTTCACAGCGGTCGAGTACGCCCATCGCCCCGAGAACCTGCCCGAAGAGATCAACTGGGCGTCCGAGATCCCCTCCGAGATCACCGGACTGCTGATCGCCACCGAGTGGCTGGACAACGTCCCACTCGACGCGGCCGTCCACACCGAAGACGGATGGCGATACCTGCTGGTCGACCCCGACACCGGCACGGAGACGATCGGCGAGCTGGTCAGCCCCGCTGATCTTGAGTGGCTGACCAAGTGGTGGCCCAGCCCCGAAGCCTCGCCCACTACGAACGGTGCCCCGAGTCCGGAGGTGACCTGGGCCGACGCGACAAGCGGGAGCGAGTCGGGTTTCGGGGCAGCCCGGCTGGCGGAGGGATCAAGCCTGACCGCCCGGAGCCGGCCGGGCTGCCCCGAAACCCCCCACAGCAACCACACACGAGCCGAGATCGGCCGGACCAGGGACGAAGCCTGGGCACACGCGGTGGGGAAGATCAGCCGAGGGCTGGCGGTGGCAGTGGACTACGGGCACCTGCGGGAAAGTCGGCCTGTCGACGGGACGTTGACCGGGTACCGGGGTGGGCGGCAGGTGCCTCCGGTGCCCGACGGGTCGAGTGACGTGACCGCGCACGTGGCCATGGACTCGGTCGCCTCCGCCGGTGCGGCGGTCGCCCGGTGCGCGTACTCCCTGGTCTCGCAGCGGGAGGCGCTGCGGGCGCTCGGGGCCGACGGCGGGCGACCGCCGCTCAGCCTGGCCGGCACCGACCCGGCCGGCTACGTGCGGGCGTTGGCCGCCGCGTCGGCGGTGGCCGAGCTGACCGACCCGGCCGGGCTCGGCGGGCACTGGTGGTTGCGCCAACCGGTCGGCATCCCGCTCGGCCCGGCCGTGGCACGATGACGGGCATGACCACCGACGCCGGGGACCTTCGTGAACTGACCGTCGGCACCGGGGCCGGGCTGATCGCCGGCACCGATGATCAGCAGCTCGGCACCGACATGGTGCTGAACATCGGCCCGCAGCACCCCTCGACGCACGGCGTGCTGCGGTTGAAGCTGGTGCTCGACGGCGAACGGGTGGTCGCCTGCGAACCGATCGTCGGCTACATGCACCGCGGCGCGGAGAAGCTGTTCGAGGTGCGCGACTACCGGCAGATCATCGTGTTGGCCAACCGGCACGACTGGCTCTCGGCGTTCTCCAACGAGCTGGGCGTGGTGCTCGCGGTGGAACGCCTGATGGGCATGGAGGTGCCGGAGCGGGCCACCTGGCTACGGATGGCCCTCGCGGAGCTGAACCGGGTGCTCAACCACCTGATGTTCCTCGGCTCGTACCCGTTGGAGATCGGGGCGATCACGCCGATCTTCTACGCCTTCCGGGAGCGGGAGACCATCCAGGCGGTGATGGAGGAGGTCTCCGGCGGCCGGATCCACTACATGTTCAACCGGGTGGGCGGCCTCAAGGAGGAGGTGCCGTACGGGTGGACCGGCCGGGCCCGCGCGGCGATCGGTGAGGTACGTCGGCGGTTGCCCGACCTGGACCACCTGATCCGGCGCAACGAGATCTTCCTGGCCCGCACCGTCGGCGTGGGCGTGCTGTCCGCCGCGGACGCGGCCGCGTTCGGCGCGTCCGGGCCGGTGGCCCGCGCCTCCGGGCTCGACCTGGACCTGCGCCGCGACGACCCCTACCTGGCCTACGACGAGCTGGACGTGCCGGTGGTCACCAAGACCGCCGGGGACTGCCACGCCCGCTTCGAGGTGCTGCTGGACCAGGTGTACGCGTCGCTGGACCTCGCCGGGCAGTGCCTGGACCGGGTGGACCAGCTGACCGGGCCGATCAACACCCGACTGCCGAAGGTGCTCAAGGCGCCGGAGGGGCACACCTACGCCTGGACGGAGAACCCGCTCGGCATCAACGGCTACTACCTGGTGTCCCGGGGTGAGAAGACGCCGTGGCGGTTGAAGCTGCGCACCGCCTCGTACGCGAACGTGCAGGCGTTGGCCACCCTGCTCCCCGGTTGCCTGGTCCCGGACCTGATCGCGATTCTCGGCTCGATGTTCTTCGTCGTCGGCGACATCGACAAGTGACACGAACCGGCTGACCGGTCAGCGCCAGCGGTCAGCGGGTGGGGTGCCGCCGGCACGCGGTACGTCGTCCTGCGGCGGGTAGCCGTAGCGCTCGTCGACCCGGCGGCGACCGGGCCGCTCCGGGGCGGGTTCCGCCTGGTGGCCGCGCTGGCGCGGTGGCCGCCACTCGTCCGGCACCGGGACGCCGCCCTCGGGCAGCGCCGGCCGGCCCGCCGGCTCGCCCCGCCAGCCACCGTCGCGGTCGTGTCGGCGCGCCGGCTCGTCCCGGTGGTACGCCTCGGGCTCCCCACGACGACGCGGCTCCTCGTGGCGGCGCGGCTCCTCATGACGGCGCGATTCCTCGTGGCGGCGCGGCTCCTCATGACGGACGGCGGCCCAGCGGTCGGCCATCCGGTATTCGGTGCCGCCGGCGTCGGCGTGCACCTCGGCTCGGCGTTCGCCGACCCGCAGCTCACGGCCGTTCTCGTCGTCACGGACGGCGGCCCACCGGTCACCAGCCCGCAACTGCGACCAGTACTCACCGGTGTCGTCGGCCCGCAGCGGTGGCCCGGGTTGCGGCGCGGCGGCGTTCGTCCGGTCAGGCTGCTCCGACCAACCGCGATCATCCGGGTTGTCCCACGAGCGCGAGGCGGGCCTCTCCGGCGTTCGGTGCGAACGGGCCGGGCCGGGCTCGTCGGCTTGGGCGTACGCGTCGCGCGGATCGGTCCACTCCGGCTCGTCAGGGCCGCCCGTCCAGCCCGACTCGTCCTCCTCGAACTCCGGCGTGTGCCGCTCGCCGCCCCGGCTCCACTCCTGTGCCGGCGGGGTCCACTGGCCGGCGTACCCGCCGCCGTAGCGCCCGGCTGGCTCGGGGCGCCCGCCGTCCACCACCGTGTGCCGGGTGGTGACGTGCACGGTCTCGGTGTGCCGCACGACGCCGGCTGGGCGGTGTACGGGTTCGGGACGGTCGTGTTCCCGGGGACGGGCCGAGCCGTACGCGGTGCCGGCCGACCGCTCCGCGCCGTACATCCCGGCGGCGGCCGGCGGTTCGGCGGCCTCCCGGGGGTACGCCGACTCGTCGTCGACCATCCGCTCGGAACGACCCCGTCGGGGCGCCTCGTCCGGGCCCGCGACCCGGGCGCGGCCGGCCGGCGCGTCGTGAGGTGCCTGGACCCGGCTGCGGGCCACCGGCACGTCGTCCATGGGCGGCTCACCGGCCGACACCCGCGCTCGCCCGGCACCCGCCGGCTCGCCTGCGGGGACGGCACCGGCGAGGGCGGCACCGCTTGCGTCGAGACGGCGGCGGACCGCGGCGATCCCCTCCTGAGCCCGGTGCGCCTGGTCGAGCGCCTGGTTACCACGTTGCGCGGCGGCCACGATCTCGGCGCGCAACTCCCGGCGGAGTTCCTCGATCTCGTCCAGCATCTCGTCGGCCCGC
The DNA here is from genome assembly GCF_039871815.1 of Micromonospora sp. B9E7. Lineage (NCBI taxonomy): Bacteria > Bacillati > Actinomycetota > Actinomycetes > Micromonosporales > Micromonosporaceae > Micromonospora > Micromonospora sp. B9E7. The sequence continues at coordinate 82,243 of NZ_JBDPLX010000010.1, read as the reverse complement.
GCCGAGGCGTCCTCCGCGTCGGGGCGCAGCGCGATGGAGAGGCCGATCAGTACCACCGCGACGATGGCGAGCACCGCGGCGAAGCGCAGCGGGCCGTTGCCGTCGGCGACCAGCAGGATCAGTGCCGCCACCGGCGCCAGGGCCACGCCCGCCCAGAAGAGCATGGTCAGCAGCGGTGGTTGACGCCGGGCGTCAGAGGTGACCGGGGCTGGCATGGATGTGCAGCCTACCGAGGAGATCCGCCGGAGGGAACGGGGTCCCCGGACGCGAGGACGCCCCCGCCCGGTCGGGGCGGGGGCGTCCTCAACACCTCAGGAGAGGGCTCAACTGGTGGCGAACGCGCCGTCCGAGGAGAAGATCAGGCCGACGCTGATCGAGCCGTCGCGCAGCCCGCTCTTGGTCAGCGGCCCGCCCTGGTCCAGCGAGGAGAACTTGCCCACCGACAGCCCGTACGTCTTCTCCAGGCCCGGCTTGCAGAACGGACGCTGCTCGCACTCCGGCGGACCACCCAACACGGTGGCGCTGCCGGAGCACTTCGCGGCCAACTCCGACAGGGTGCGTACGCCGTACTTGTCAGCGAATGCCTGGGTCACCGCGAAGGCGTTCTGGTCCTGCGCGGCAGCCGGGGCACCGAAGGTGATGCCCACCTTGTCGCCCTCGGCCTTGAGCGCGGTCACCGTCGTGTTGATGTCCGGCGAGGAGATCGGCGGAGGGGTGCCGCCCTTGGCCTTGGTGTTGAGGAACTCGGCCATGGTCGCCGCGTACTCCGGGACGACCTGGATCTCACCCTTCTCCAGCGCCGGCTCGTAGAGCTCCCGGTTGCCGATCTGCTGCACCTTGACCTGGTAGCCGGCGGCGGTGAGCGCGATCCGGTACAGCTCGCCCAACGTCTGGCTCTCGGCGAAGTTGCCGGCGCCCACCGTGATCTGGCCACCCGGGCCCTTGGCGATGCCCGCGGTGAGGTTGTTGGCGCTGGCGAACTCCTCGGCCGCCACCTTGGGGGTCTTGCGGTCGTCGTTGACGGCCTTGTTGAGCTGGATCAGCTTCGGGGTGTCGAGCGCCGCGGAGACCTTGTCCAGTGCGGCGATCAGCTGCGGGTTGGCGGCCTTGCTGTTGACCGCCGGGATCACGTTGTCGGAGTTCTGAAGCTTCTTGTCGTCCTGCAGAGCGATGAGCTGCTGGCCGGCGACCGGGGCGCATCCGGCGCCGGAGGCGCTGGTTGCGGGTGCGTCGGTGCCGGACGAGCCGGCGTCACCGCAGCCGGTGAGGAGTGCCGCTCCGGCAACGGCGCTGACCGCGCCGATGGCCAGACGTGTACGTGCGCGCATGTGCCCGCCTTCCGTGTCCCGGCGCGACCCCTTCCGGGCCGGCCGCGTGTCCGACGGGCGATCCTGACTGTCGGCCGCCCGCGAATATCCACCCAACATGGTCCGGGAGCGACCGACAACTTGAGGTGGACTTCGTCACCGCATCGTCACCGATCGGCCCACCGCCGGCCGCCAGCTCGACGCAGGGCTCACCCGGACGAGTCGGCGGGTCAGGCGCTCCCGGTGGCGTCGGCGGGCTTGGGCCGGGCCACGCCCTGCCGCCCACGCCGCAACGGGCGGGGGGTGACCAGCCGTTCGACGCCGCCGAGGATCACCTCGGCCAGCAGCGCCAACCCGGCCACCAGGAGACCGCCGGCGACGATCTGACCACCGCCAGCGGCGATACCGATGCCGAACCCGGTCCGGATGATCTGGCCGAGACCACCACCGTTGACGAACGACGCCAGCGCCGCGGTCGCGATCACCTGGACCGCGGCGGTCCGGAACCCGGCTGCCAGATAGGGCACCGCGAGCGGCAGCTCGACGCGACGCAGCAGCTGCGCGCCGGACAGGCCCATCCCCCGGGCCGCGTCGCGGGCCTCCGGGTCCACCTGCCGCACCCCGGTGTACGCGTTGGCGAGCAGCGGCGGGACGGCGAAGACGGCCAGCGCCACCACGACCGGCGTACGCCCGAAACCGCTGGCGAAGACCACCGGCAGGATGGTCAGCAGCGCCAGGGTGGGGATCGCCAGGGTGGCGTTGGACACCAGCACCACCAGGCCACCACCGCGGCCGAGGTGGCCCAGCCAGAGCCCGAGCGGCCAGGCCACCAGGCAGCCGAGCGTCACCGCCAGCGCCGAGATGGTCAGGTGCTCACCGAGGCGGTCCAGCATCCCGCCGGGGTTGGTCCAGTTCAGTGGGTCGTTCATCCAGACGATCGCCTGGCCGATCGGGTTCGCCGCGACGGTCACCGGGCCCTCCGGGTGGACCAGGGGGTCACCAGCCGGGCGACCAGGACGAGCAGCAGGTCGAGCACGACCGCGAGCGCCACGCAGAGCAGTGCGGCGGTCATGATCTCGGCCTTGTAGAGGTTGTTCTGGAAGCCCGCGAAGATCAACTGCCCGAGACCGCCATGCCCCACCAGCACCCCGACCGTGACCAACGCCACCGTCGAGACGGTGGCCAGCCGGACGCCGGTCACGATGCCCGGCAGGGCCAGCGGTAGGTCGATCCGGAACAGCCGCCCCCACCGGCCGTACCCCATGCCCTCGGCGGCCTCGCCGACCTCTGGAGGCACCTGGTTCAGCCCGGCCACCACGTTGCGCACGATCAGCAGCAACGCGTAGAGGACCAGCCCGACCAGCACCGTGGTGGTACCGGTGCCCAGGTAGGGGGCGATGAACGCGAAGAGCGCCAACGACGGGATGGTGTACACCACCCCGCTGACGGCGAGGATCGGACCGGCGAGCGGACGGAACCAGTACGCCAGAACGGACAACGGCAGGGCGATCAGCACCGCGATCAACACCGCGCGCCCGGTGAGGGAGGCGTGTTCGCGCACCGCGGCGAGGATCGTGTCAGAGTTGTCCCGCACGTACTGCCAGGAGAACCAGGGGTTACCCGGGTCGGCCCGGTAGCTCAGGCGGAAGGACATACGTGGACGTTACCCCGGAGGCTGCCGACGTGGCCGAATCCCCTCGTGCGGCGTCGATCTCCCTGCAGGGCATCCAGAAGCGCTATCCGAACGGCACCGAGGCCGTCCGGGATCTCAGCCTGGACGTCCGCGCCGGCGAGCTGGTGGTGTTGATCGGCCCGTCCGGCTGCGGCAAGTCGACAGTGCTGCGCATGATCAATCGTTTGATCGAGCCGACCGCCGGCCGGATCAGGCTCGGCGACGAGGACGTCACCGACGTCGACCCGGTGCGGCTCCGCCGCCGAATCGGGTACGTGATCCAGAACGTCGGCCTCTTTCCACACCAGACGGTCCGGGCCAACGTGGCCACCGTGCCGGGTCTGCTCCGATGGTCCAAGGACCGGACCCGGGCACGGGTCGACGAGCTGCTCGACCTGGTGGGGCTGGACCCGGCCCAGTTCGGCGGTCGATACCCGAACGAGCTGTCCGGCGGCCAGCGGCAGCGGGTCGGGGTGGCGCGTGCGCTCGCCGCCGACCCGGTGGTGCTGCTGATGGACGAGCCGTTCTCGGCTGTCGACCCGATCGCGCGGGCCCGCCTCCAGGAGGAGTTCCTCCGCCTCCAGGCCGAGGTCCGCAAGACGATCGTGCTGGTCACCCACGACCTCGACGAGGCCGTCCGGCTCGGTGACCGGATCGCGGTGCTCTCCGGGGGCGGGCACCTGGAGCAGTACGACACACCTGCCGCGTTGCTCGGCGCGCCCGCCACCTCGTTCGTACGCGAGTTCGTCGGCGCCGACCGGGGCATCCGCCGGTTGGCGGTCACCCCACTCGACCGGGAGTCACTGGAGCCGGTGCCCGGCGACGCCGCCGCGGGCCTGCCCACCGTCGCACTGGACGGCTCCGCGTACGACGCGCTGGCGGTGCTGCTCACCTCGGGGCGGGACCAGCTCGTGGTGACCGACGCGGGCCGACCGGTGGGCACGCTCACCCGACAGCGCCTGCTCGACCTCGGCCGCCCGACGAACTGACTCGACGCCGACCGGGCCCGTCCAGGGTTGGTCGACTCGTGGTTGGCCGGCCCCCTCGGGTCAGGTCCGCCCGGTCCGGGCGGGCCGGCGTCGGGTCAGGCGCGGCCGCCGAGGCTGGCGGTGCCGATGATCCACCCGGTGAGGAAGCCGTAGCCGGCGCCCGTGCTGGCGTCCTGCAGGGCGCCCAGCAGCGACGGGGTCGGGCCGAGCAGCGCCGCGAGCACGGCGGCGAGCCCGGCGGCCAGCACGTACGCGGCCCAGCCGGAGAAGAACTGGCTGACCGAGCCGGGCACCCGGGCCACCTGGGCGGCGGGCAACAGGTAGAGCAGGCCCACCGCGAGGACCACCACCAGCACGGCTCGCAGGTCGGCGGCGAACAACCCGCCGGCCTGCCCGTCCGCGTCGAGCCGCCAGGCCGGCCACGCGAGCAGGCGCACGTAGAACGCGCCGGCGGACTCCGGGTCGGTCTGCGTGGCGGCCCAACCGGTGAAGGCCGGGCTGCCAGCGATCCCGACCAGCAGCAGCACGGCGAGCGCGCCGGTGCCGGCCGCCGTGCCGTACCGGCCGACCGGGCCGGAACGGCGCAGGAGCGACGCGATACGCCCAGACCCCGAACCGGTCGCTCGGAGGGACCTGGACTGCCCCGAGCGGCTCAGTGCTTCATCAGGTAGTCGATGAAGGCGGCCCGCAGCAGCGGCGCCGACTCCTCGTAACCGTGACCGGTCAGTTCCCGCCACAGCGCGTTGGCCTCGTCGATGGTCGGGCCGATCGAGTTCGGCGCGCCGTCCAGGATCGTGGCCTCGTCCGCGTTCGGCAGGTGTCGCAGCACCGACCAGTAGAACCCCACGTCGCGGCGCTCCCGGGCCAGGGCGAACGCCCGCTCCCGCAACTCCTCGGTGGGCAACGAGTCGAGCTCCTCGAAGGAGGTTCCGCCGGGGGTGGCGGCAGGTGTGTCGGTCATGTCGCCGAGCCTAACGGTCGAGATCAGCCCCGGCTCGGCGGACGCGACGCGACTCGGGTCACCGCTCGTCGGTGTCCCAGCGGCGCGGGCCGTCCTCCCAACGCGGATCCCGCCACGGGTCGACCGGTTGGGGCGCGGCGGGAGTCGGCAGTGTCGGGGGCCAGTTGTCGACCGGCTGGGACTGCGGCATGGTCCAGCCCGTGCTGATCGTGCCGTCGCCGACCGGCTCGGGCTTGTCGATGCTGCCCGGTCGAGGTCGCCCGAACGTCTCGACCAGCCGGGTGACCAGCAGTCCGATGCCGAGCACGGCCCCACCGACCGCCCAGTTGCTCAGCGTCCAACCGCGCTCCGGCGCGTACGTCTGGAAGAGGGTCACCACACCGACCGCCAGCAGCGTGCCGAACACGCCGCCCCGACGGCCGTACGCGCTGGTGCCCGCGAGGAGGGTCACCCCCACCGCCAGCACCGTCCAGTCCAGTCCTGAGGTGGGCGCGACGAGTTCGGGGCCGTTGGCGGCGAGCAGCACACCGGCCAGGGCCGCCAGCACGCTGGAACCGACCAACGCCACAGCGGTGACCACGGCGGCCAGCGTGCCCCGCCGTCGGGCCGGGTCGGCGATCGGTCGGTACCTGCCGACCAGCCGCCGGACGGCCCGGATGGCACCGAACAACCCGCCGAGGACGGCCACCGCGGCGAAGCCGGCGAAGAGGTATCCGGCGCTGCGCCCCGGGTCGTAGTCGCCCTGCACCAGCACGGGCGCCGAACGCCGTTCGATGTACACCACCACGCCGGCCGCGCCGGCCAGGCTGGCAGCCCAGCCCGGCACGTGCAGCACCACCACGACCAGCGCCAGCGCGAGCCCGCCCAGCGCGGCGACCGCCACGGCCGGGCCGACCGACGCCGGCAGACCCCGATCGCCCTGCTCGGCATAGTGCAGGGCGGCGGCGACCGCGATCGGCCCCACGGCCAGGTTCGGCGCCGCCGTGCGCAGGCTCAGCCCGGCGGCCAGGGCGAGCAACCCCAACCCGACCGCAGCCACCAACAACGTCCGCAGGTTGCCGCCGCGCAGGGCGGTCGGATCGTCCTGCCAGAGCAGCCAGCCCAGGGTCGCCAGCCCGGCCAGCAGCAGGAACTCCCACCCCAGATGCACGCCGATCCGGTCCCGGCCGGGTTCACCGTGGGTGGGGTCGTCGAAGACGTTCTCCAGTACGGCGGCGGGTACCCCGGACGAGGGTTCCGCCGACCGTTCTCGGCCCACTTCTTCGTGCCCCATGACGCCGCCTCCCCAGTGGCCAGCCGTCTCGGTCCCGCGCGCGGACGAACCGGGGGTGGCCCTTGCTCCCTGATCGCAGGCACCGTACCCGCGCCCGCAGCCGGGCGTAACCCCCTGCTCAGCGCTGGCCGGGGCGGCTGTCCCGTGGGTCCTGCTCGCGGTCGTCGTCCGGGCGCTCCGGCACCCGGCAGGAACGCTCCAGCCACAGCGCGGCACCGACCAGGGCCAGCGAGGCGAGCAGGCCGCCGCCCGCAGCCGGACGATCGTCCAGGGCGGCGCGGGTGGTCTCCACGAAGAGCCAGCCGGTGAGCCCCGCGTAGAAACCGGCGAAGATGGCCGCAGCCAGCGCCGACGCCTTGGCCAGCACCACGAAGCGGGCGACCAGCAGCGGGTTCACCGGGTCCCGGCCGGGCTTGCGCTCGATCCGGCCCCGGGTGTTGATCGCGGCGTACGCCTCGAGCACGGCCAGCCCGGCCAGCGTCACCACCGGCAGCCAGGGCAGCCGCGGGATGCCGCTGTAGTAGAGGGTGCTGATCAGCAGCCAGGCCACCGCCGCCGCGCCCAGGGCGGCCACGACGAGAGTCGAGATCCGGGTGGGACCCATCCGGGACCGATCCGGGCCCGATCCGCCCGGTGGTGGGGATTTCGCCTGCGTCATGCCGGCCGCCTCCGCTCGGTCATGCCGTCGACTCTAACGCCAACTCCGGCCGGGGACGCAGTTCCAGCGCCTCGTCCGCCGCCGGGCCGCTGGTTAGCAGGTCGGTCAGCCAGCCGTGGCCGGGCAGCCGACCGTACGGCTGGATGTCGATCCACGGTCGCAACACGAAGGCGCGCAGGTGCGCTCGCGGATGCGGCAGGGTCAGCTCCGGGTCGTCGCTGAGCACCGGCTCGTCGTCGTCATCCCAGACGGCGACCACGTCCACGTCGAGGGTGCGCGGCCCGAACCGCCGCTGCGGGTCACGCACGCGCCCGGCCGCGCGCTCCGCGTCGCGGGCCCGCTCCAGCCAGTCGCGTGGGGTCGCGGTCCCGTCCTGGACCAGCACGACCGCATTGAGGTACGCGGGCTGGTCGGCGTCGCCCCACGGTGGAGTCTCGTACACCCCGGAGAGCACGAGCACGGCGTCGCCGAGCGTGGCGACAGCCGTGCGCAGGTGCTCCAGACGGTCGCCCAGGTTGCTGCCCAGCGACAACACGGCCCTGGTCATCGGGCACGCGTCCGGGTCATGGTGACGGCCACGTCGGTGAAGGTGTGCGGCACCGGGGCCTCCGGTTTGTGCACGGTGATCGTGGCGACGGCGACCCGCTCGTCGGCCAGGCAGACGGTGAGGAGCCGCCCCGCGAGCGTCTCGATCAGGTTGACCGGCTCACCGGTCACCACCGCGACCAGGCGTTCGGCCAACTCACCGTAGTGGACGGTGTCGGTGACGTCGTCGCTGGCGGCGGCCGGTGCCAGGTCCAGCTCGAGGACGGCGTCGACCACGAAGTCCTGCCCCTGCGCCCGCTCGAAGTCGTACACCCCGTGCCGGCCACGGGCCCGCAGGCCGGTCAGCTGGATCCGATCCGTGGTCATCGCCGCACCTCCTGCTCCTGGATCTCCTGCGCTCGGACCGCTCGCTCCTGGCCCGCGTTGTCCTGGCCCGCTCTGTCCCGGCCGTGACGCGCGGGGGTCAGGCGTGGGCTGCCGGTCGCGGCCCACACGGCGAGCGCGTCGGTGGTGGCCCGCACGTCGTGCACGCGTACACCCCAGGCGCCGGCGGCGACCGCCAGGACGCTGGTGGCCACGGTGGCCGCCTCCCGCTGGGCGGTCGGCCGTGGTGTGCCGTCCGGGGCGGCGAGCAGTCCGCCGAGGTACGACTTGCGGCTGGCGCCGAAGAGCAGCGGGTAGCCGAGGTCCAGCAGTTCCGGCAGTCGGGCGCTGAGTTCCCAGTTGTGCGCGGCCGTCTTGGCGAAGCCGAGGCCGGGGTCGACGACGAGGCGTTCGGCGGCCACCCCGGCGGCCAGCGCCGCGTCGACGCGTTGGGCCAACTCGGCTCGCACGTCGGCCACCACGTCGGTGTAGGTGGCCAATTCACGCATCTGACGGGAGTGGCCCCGCCAGTGCATCAACACCCAGGGACAGTCGGCGTCACGGACCACGCGGGCCATGTCCGGGTCGGCGAGCCCGCCGGAGACATCGTTGACCACCGTCGCCCCGGCGGCCAGGGCGGCCTCCGCCACCCGGGCTCGGCTGGTGTCGATGCTGACGAGGACGCCGGCGGCGGTCAGCTCGCGGATGACCGGCAGCACCCGCTCGACCTCGGTCGCGGCGTCGATCCGCTCGGCACCCGGACGGGTCGACTCGCCGCCGATGTCCACCAGGTGCGCACCGGCGTCGCGCAGACGGACGCCATGTCCGACGGCAGCGTCGAGGTCGGCGTACCGTCCGCCGTCGGAGAAGGAGTCCGGCGTGACGTTGAGGACGCCCATCACCACCGGGCCCGGAGCCCGCACCAGATCGGTCACGACTAGACGGTACCGGTCGCGGCAGCGGTGCCCGCCGACCCGGGTCGGCCTCGCACCACCACCCCTGACGTGCTCGTTAGAACAGGTGTACGATCGGTCATTCGGGCAGCATCGGGCAGGCGCTTCGCGGCTTGTCGCAATCCGGGGCGGCCCGTACGCTTTGGAATTGGCCAGCATCGAGATGGCGAAGCTTGGAGGGAGGGCCGAAGCGGGGGAAAACCGCCCAAACCTCGCCACGCTCTGTGGTGAATAACGAACCCAGGGTCAAGAACGCTGCGCCCTGTGGAGCACTTTTCCCGCCAGGCTCGCCTATTGCACCGCAGCGGCACCGCCGGCCGCGCTATGGGGAGGTTCCAGTGATCGCCTACGAGCTCATGGAGACGGCGTCGTCCGGCGTCGCCCACGCGCTCTCCACCCTGGCGTCGGCTCCGCTCGCCGAGCCGGCACCGAAGGGGATCGACACCAACAGTGTCGTCACCTTCTTCGCCAGCAAGATCGCGCCGATCCTGCTCGCCGTCCTCGGCGTCATCTTCATCGGTCGTGCCAGCCGGGGCGAGATCTCCAAGGTGCTGACCAGCTCCGCGATCGCCATCGTCGGCCTCGCCTTCATCGCTGGCGCGGCAACGCTCTTCTTCGTCGGCGATTACCTGATCGACCTGATCTTCGAATAGGCGCGTTCACCAGATGCGGCTGCGCACCGACGACGACATCTACCGGGCCCGCCTGGTCTACCTCGGGCCGCCCGGCTACACCCTTCCGGTCCACCTGCCCTACGCCCAGTACGGGCTCTTCATGCTGCTAGTCCCCCTCTACATGTTCATCCACTGGCTGTTCACGTTGACGGTCGAGCTCTTCCCAGCCTGGGAGATCGCGCTCGCCATCGTGACCACGTCGTTCATCTTCCGGCACGTCGACCCCGATCGGCCGGCGCGGGTGGTCATCCGCACCGCGCTGACCGACTGGCGACGCACCCGGGAGCCGGCGATCGAGCAGCGCGATCCGCGTCTGGTCGGCAGCCGGATCAGGATCCGGGAGGAGCTGGCATGACCGGGTGTACGCCGATCGGTCCGTCGCAGGACGCGGGCAGGGGACTGCCGACAGTCGCTGAGGCGGTCGCATGAGTCGCTCGTCCACGCCGGGTTCCCCGGCCGGCCGCCCGACCGTGCCGGCAGGTCACCGTGCGCACTCATTCGACTACACCGAGGGCGAGGACGAGGTCGCGCTCGATCCCGCGCTGGTGACGTCACCCGGCCACGGCGCGGTCGGCGTGTTCCAGGCACCCCGCCCGGTCCCTCGTCGGCCGCCACCCGCCGAGCCGAGCGCGGTCTCAGCCGGCGAGAACGCCGACATCGACTCGCCCTTCCTGGACCTCTTCGGCGGGGCCCGGCCCGGCGCACGAGCCGTTTCGGCCGGCCCGAGCACCCGGGAACAGCCGGCGATCCCGCAGCAGCAGCCACCCGCCGCCGACCCGACGCCAACTCGACCGATTCCCGAGCTGGAACCACCGTGGACCCCCGACGACCGGCCCGACAGCGAGGGCCGGCGTGTCGAGCCACGGCACGTCGGCGGCTACCCGGGCAACGAGTCGCGGGTGCCGCACCAGGCCGGCGATCGACTGCCGATGCTCCGGCCGACCGACGAGCCCGACCCGGTCGCCGAGGGCGCATCCGTGTCGAGGGCCGCCGGTCCGGCAGCCCGGCCACCCGACACCGCACTCCCGGCACGACCGACGGCGACGCCGAGTCGATCAGCGGTGGAACGACCGCCAGCCCCCGCGGCCCCGCCAAGGGCACCGGTGGAACGGTCAGCCGGCACCGCCGACCGTCCGGCCAGCACCGCTCCGACGGACCGGCCAGCCCTGGAGCGACCGCAACGGCGCGCCACCGGCACGGATCGACCCAAGGCGGTCGGCAAGGAGGTCGCCCCGCCCCGGGGACGTGCCGCCAGCCGCCAGGACCGACCGACGAAGCCGACCCGGATCCGCGCTCCGAAGATCAAGTTCGGCGATCGGGACCCGTCGGTCGAGCTGGCCATCACCGAGATCGCCGGTCACCTCACCTTCACCCCCAACACGGTCACCGCCTGGTATTGGCTGCCCGAGGTCCGCTGGGCGTTCCGGCCGGACGCCGAACGCGAAGCACTCCTGTCGGCGATCTCCGAGCAGTACGCCGGTCTGGCGGGCTTCCGGCTGCACCTGCGCCGCACCACCCGGCCGTTCCCCGCCGACGAGTGGGCGCGCACCATCGACGCCCACACCGCCGCACCGCTCGCCGACGTTCCCGGCACCACCGGCTGGGCCGATCACCTGGTGGCCGCCCAACGACACCTGATGGCGGTCAACCACGCCGAGGGCCAGACCTACCTGGGCGTCACCTTCGCCCGCCGGTCCCTCGGCGACTCACTCACCGAACGGATGCTGCGCACCTTCGGTCGGGGCACCGCCGAGGGCGAACGCCGCAAGCTGGGCCGCACCGTCGAACAGTTCGACGAGGTGCTCGGTGCGTTCGGCATGCGGGGCCGACGGGTCACCGCGCAGGAGTTGGAATGGCTGCTCTACCGCTCGGTGGCGCTGTGCATGGCACCCCCCGGCACGCTCTCGCCGGTGACCGACGGGCGCTGGGAACGCGGTGACCTGCTCGCCCTGACCGAGCAGGTGGAGCGCTACCGCACCCCGTACGGTTCGACCGTCAAGCTGGTCAACCGGATGACCGGCGAGGAACGGCACGTGGCCGTGCTCGCGGTCGGCCGGATGGAGCCGCTGGAGATCCCGGAACGTCACGAGCCCTGGCTGCACTTCCACGAGCGGCTGCCCTGGCCGATGGAGATCTCCACCCGCGTCGACATCCTCGGCTCGGGCGACTCCTTCCGTAACCTCGAACACCGGCTGCGGATGATCCGCTCGCAACAGCTCGACTACGCCGAGCACGGCATCGACGCACCGCCGGAGCTGGAGCGACTCGCGAAGCGCGCGCTGGTGATCGGCGACGAGATGACCACCGGCCTGCCGGTCGACTCGGCCCGCGCACACGGCTGGCACCGGATCGCGGTCGGCGGCCGGACCAGGGAGGAATGCCTGGAGCGGGCCCGCCGGCTCATCCAGCTCTACTCCCGAGAGCTGCGCATCTCGCTGCAGCACCCGAAGAACCAGGACTGGTTGGCCCGCGAGTTCATCCCCGGTGAGCCGATCGCCAACACCGGGTACGTCCGCCGCATGCCGGTGCCGTTGCTCGCCGCCGCGCTCCCCCAGGCCGCGTCGAACGTGGGCGACCGGCGGGGCGACCTGATCGGCCGGACCGCCGGCACCTGCCGCCGTCCGGTCTTCCTCGACCTGCACTTCCCCATGGAGGTCCGGGAACGCTCCGGGCTCGCGGTCTTCGTCGCCGAACCGGGTGGTGGCAAGTCGACGCTGCTCGGTGCACTGGGCTACCTGGCCGCCCGCAGGGGTGTCCAGGTGACCCTGCTCGACCCGTCCGGGCCGCTGGCCCGCCTCTGCGCGATGCCCGAGCTGCGGCCGTACTCCCGGGTGTTGAACCTGACCGGCTCGGAGCACGGCACCCTGGCGCCCTACTCGCTCATCCCGACGCCACTGCGCACCGAGTTCGGCACCGGGGCCGCCGGTGACCGCGAGTTCGAGATCGCGGTCTCCAACGCGCGGGCCGAGCGGCGGATGCTGGTCCAGGACATCTGCATGATGCTCGTCCCGCCGCAGGTGGCCAGGGAGGCGTCCACCGCCACCCTGTTCCGGCACGCGGTCCGCCAGGTCCCCGCCGAGGAGACGTCCACCCTGGACGACGTCGTGAGCTGCCTCGGGCGCCTCGACGACGACGCCGGCAAGGAGCTGGCCAACCTCCTGCTTGACACCGCCGAGATGCCCCTGGCCATGCTCTTCTTCGGCCGTCCGCCGGAAGGGCTGCTCGGCGCCGACGCCGCACTCACCGTGATCACCATGGCCGGGCTGCGGTTGCCCGACCTCAAGATCGAACGGGAGTACTGGTCGGCCGAGGAGGCACTGGCCCTGCCCATGCTGCACACCGCGCACCGGCTCGCCGTCCGGCGCTGCTACGGCGGCTCGATGTCGTCCCGCAAGCTGGTCGGCCTGGACGAGGCACACTTCATGGAGGGCTGGCGGTCCGGCCGGTCGTTCCTGGTCCGACTCGCCCGCGACTCCCGTAAGTGGAACCTCGCCGCACTCGTCGCCTCGCAGAACCCCCGCGACATCCTCGGCCTCGACGTGCAGAACCTCGTCTCCACCGTCTTCGTCGGCCGCATCGCCGAGGACGCCGAGATCGCCTCCGAGGCACTGCGGCTGCTGCGGGTGCCGGTCAACGACGGATACGAGGCAACCCTCGCCTCGCTGTCCGCCGCCGACACCAACTCGGCCTCCCGCCTCGGCTTCCGTGAGTTCGTGATGCGCGACGTCGACGGCCGGGTGCAGAAGGTCCGCGTCGACGTCTCGTACGTCGAAGGGCTGCTGGACCACCTCGACACGACGCCTGCCGCGATCGCCGCGGCGGCCGGAGTCCTGCCGAGCATCCCCCTGCCGGATCTGGAGGCGTGACATGGCGAGGGCCCGAGCGAGGATCGTGTCGTTCCTGCTCGCCCTCGGCGTACTGGCCGGGGCCTCCCTCAGCTGGCCGCTGATCGGAGCCGAGGCCGCAGCCGCCGCACCGCCCGTGGCCCAGGCCCGCGCCGACCTCTGCACCACCGCCGAATGGCAGGCCGACTTCCGAGCCTGCGTGCAGAAGCTCCAGACAGTCAGCGAGGACGAGGTCAAGTGCCGCAACGCGCCGACCCCGGGCACCCCGGATTCGGGCCTCGCCGGCTGGTTCGCCGGCCGGCCGGACTCCGCCAAAGAGATCGGGCCGAAGGGGCTCTACAGCGACTACGGCTACGCCGGCTACAGCTACCCGACCTACGACATCCCGGGCGGCTGCGCGTCGTCCGTCCTCCATCCGGACTACAAGTTCACCACCACTGTCGCGAACGGGGAGTTCATGATCGCGACGGCGATCGTGGGGGCCTCTAACGCACTGCGGGAGCGGGCCTGGGACCCAGGTTCGATGTGGGGCTGGGCGGACCCGTTGGTCGAGCAGGCCACCAAGGCCGTGTACGAAAAGGTGTTCAGCGTCTTCGGCATCATCACCCTCTGCGTGGTGGGGCTCTATCTGCTCTGGCGGTCCCGTCAGTCAGACATGAGCAACGCGATGACGACCGCAGGCTGGGCACTGCTGGTGATGGTCGCGGTCACGGCACTTGCCGCCTGGCCGGTGAAGTCGGCGAACATCGCGGACGGCACCCTGGTCACCACGTTGGGTGTGGTACACGACGCCGTGGGTCCCGCAGCCCGGGACACCCCACCGGATCGTTGCGCCGTCCCCAACCCAGACGCTTGTGTGGACAAGCGACCACCCGCTGTAAGGGCGAGTGACACCGCCACCGAGGCGATGCTCTACCGGAACTGGTTGCGTGGAGTGCTCGGCTCCGCCGACAGCGAGACCGCTCGTAAGTACGGCCCAGCCTTGTACGACGCCAAGGCGCTCTCCTGGGACGAGGCCGAGAAGCTACGCGCCAACCCGGCTACCCGGGAGGCGACGATCAAGGCCAAGCAGCAGCAGTGGGCACGGGTGGCCCAGCAGATCCAGACCGAGGACCCGGAGGCGTACGAGTACCTCCAGGGTGTGCGGGACATGGACCGGGTCGGCGCGGGCTTCATCGCGGTGCTGGCCGCGCTGCTCTTCGCGATGTTCGACCTGACGGCGTCGCTGCTGGTGCTGCTGGGCTTCCTCATCTTCCGGTGGGCGGTGATCGCGGCACCGATCCTGGGTACGGTTGGTCTGCTTCGGCCGGCGAGCGCCGGGCTACGGCGGCTGGCGAACGCCGTGGTCGCTGCGGTCTTCAACATCGCCATCTTCGGCACCGGAGCCGCCATATATCTGTTCGCCGTCGACCTGATCATGAGCACTCCCACCCTCCCCGGTTGGCTTCAGGTGGTGCTGGTCTGGCTCTGCGGGGTGGTCGGCTGGTTGTTGCTGCGGCCGTACCGGCGGATCACCCAACTCGGCGGCAAGGACAGCAGCGAGGCGGTCAGCTCGGCCGGCTCCTGGCACCGCCGGTTCTTCCGCGACATGCGGACCGCCGCGCGACTGGACGTGGCAGAGCCGGGCGGCACGGCCGAACCGGTGGGCGGGCGTCGGCGGTCACCCGACGCGGAGCAGACCCGACTCCGCCCGGAGGCCCGCCGGGAGGACCCGGTCCCCACACCCTCGGCGGCCGGCGAGGGCCAGCGTGACACCGGACGCCCCGACGGCCGCGAACGCGGTGATGAGGCACCGGCAGCCGAGACCAGAGGCCGGGGCCGCCCCGTCGCCCCCCAGCCACGTCGCCGGCAGCCGGCAACGTGGACCGAGCCGGACGTGCCGGCCGAGAACCCGTCGTTCGTGGTCTACCGACCGGGTTCGACGGAGCGCACGCCGGACCGTACCGGACCGCGGGTGCGCTCAGAGGCGCGGTGACGGTGATGCGACGGGCGCTGGAGTTTCTCTTCACCCGGGCGCTGCGGTCCCGGCTGGGCGTGGCGCTGGTCATCGCGGTACTCGTCCTCGGTGTGCTCGGCGCAGCGCGGTTGGCCTCTGGTCCCCTCAATCCGGCGGACGGATTGAGCAGCCGTCCGAACCGACCGATCACCACCGTCGACCCGACGGCCGGTGACGACGGCGTGCTCTCCAGCGAGGCTCCGCCGTCACCGGTGACGTCGCCCGGTGCCCGGACACCCGAACAGACCGCAGACCGTTTCGCCAAGGCATGGCTGGGCCGCCCCGGGATGACCGCAGATGAGTGGCAGACCGGCCTACGGCCGCTCTCCACGCCGGCGCTGAGCGAGAAGTTGGCAGGTGCCGAACCCGAGACCGTGCCCGCTGAGAAGGTCACCGGCCCGCCAACGATGCGAGAGCGTACCGAGACGTTCGTCGAGTTGCTACTCCCTTTGGATAACGGCCGGCTGAGGCTGGAACTGGTCACGTCCGACAAGGGGTGGATGGTCGACGTGGTGGATTGGGAGCGGCCATGAGCGCCGGCAGGGGTGCCCCCTTCCGCCGGCCGGTGCGGATCGGTGTGATCGCCACGATGCTCACCGGCGTGCTGCTTCTGCTCTGCTGTACCGGCGGGACCGCGGCGTTCTTCCTGAGTGGGCTCGGCGGCGACGCGGAGGACGGGGACATCCTGGCCGGCTGGGGTTGCGGACCGGTCCGCCCGGTGGACATCGTGGGCGAGTTGCCACGGTTCGCCGAGTACGGCGACGCGCAGGTTCGCAACGCCGCGATCATCATCAAGGTCGGTCAGGACCTGGGGGTGCCGTCGCGGGGTTGGGTGATAGCCCTGGCGACCGCCATGCAGGAGTCAGCCCTGCGCAATCTGGCCAACAGAGTCGAACCCGAGTCCCTGACCCTGCCGAACGAGGGCGTCGGGGCCGACCACGACTCGCTGGGGCTGTTCCAGCAACGGCCGGGGTGGGGCTCGGTCGCGGAGCGAATGACCCCCTCGTACGCAGCTCGGAAGTTCTACGAAAAGCTCGTCAAGGTCCGCAGTTGGCAGCGCCGACCGCTGACGGTGGTGGCACAGCAGGTCCAGGTCAGCGCCTATCCGGACGCGTACGCAAAGCACGAGGAGTTGGCCAGCAAGATCGTGAACGCGCTGGCCGGCGGCGCGGCCCGCACCGTCGAGATCAATGGCAAGACGGTGTGCGACGCGGCCGAGCGCGGCGAGATTGCTGCCTCCGGTTGGACCGCACCGATCCCCGGTGACGTCGGCTCCGGCTTCCGCACCGCCAGCCGACCCAGCCACCACGGGGTGGACATCGGCGCGGCGAAGGGCACCGAGATCCGCGCCGCGGCGTCCGGTCGGGTGCTGGTCGCCCAATGCGACCCGGACAACAGGAATCGGCGGGACTGCGACGTGGACGGGTACCCGGACAAGGGCGGCTGCGGCTGGTACGTCGACCTCCTGCACGCTGGTGGCTACATCACCCGCTACTGCCACATGGTGGTCCAGCCGCGCGTCAAGGTGCATCAGGTCGTTTCGGCAGGTGACGTGATCGGGCAGGTCGGTAGCAGCGGCAATTCCTCCGGCCCGCACCTGCACTTCGAGGTACACGAGCGCAACAACCGGAAGAGCTCCGGCGCCATCGACCCGGTCCCGTTCATGCGCGAGCGGGGTGCCCCGCTGCGCGCCGCCGAGTGAGGCCACCACGGGCATGACTGGACCGTTGCCGGATCCGTTCGCCGACCAGCCGGACTGGGCGCCCCGGCCGCCCCGCCCGTTGGCCGTCGTCCCCGCCACCGAGCGGGTGGAGCTACGTGGACGACGGGTGCTGGTAGGGCTGCCGGGGTTGGGCTGGCGGGGCGACCTGCGCGCGGACGACCGGGTGGTGCAGAACGCCCGGACCTACGTGCCGGTGATTCCCGAGCACGAGTGGTACCGGGCCGAGGCCGACCAGGTGGAGGTGTTCGCTCCGCTGGTGCCGGTGGAGCGGGTCTGGGTGGAGACGGTAGCCAGCCGACCGGCGGCGGAGGGAGATCGGGAGACCGGCATCCGGTTGGTCTCGCTGGACGGACCAGCGCACCGGGCACCCACACCCGTCTTCGAGGCCGACGCGGTCACCGGTCGGCGCGTGGTGCACGTCGAGGGCGGCCTTGAGCATCGCGACCTGCGCGCAGTTACCGAGACCTACTCGGGTGCCGAGGGAGACATCTGCGTCCGGATCACCCCGGAGGTGGAGTGGTACCGCTGGGCCTGGCGCGGCCAGTCACCCACCACCTTGGAGGTACCAGTCCATCTGCTGTGGATCGAGTGACGTCAACTGGCCCTTGTGCCGCTGCATACTCGCCAACCATCAGCATTCCGAGTTTCAAAGTGCCAGGTTTGACGATCGCTCTGATTAAATCCGTCCACACGAGCCGAGATGATCAACGTGACCTCGACAGCGGCGGCATCTCCCTGCTTCTGGAATTTGAGGCTCCCCCAGCTGAGCGATATTGCCACGTCGAACCGCTGCTCACGGGCAACGAGATCACTCCGCAGGGTGCGGATAGCCTCCAACTGCGATTCACCCTCGCAGGTGTAGAGGTCCGCTCTTGCGTCGTTGCGGTCCACGAGGAATGCGCGTAGGTAGTTGTCCACCGCCACGTCGGGTGCGCTGCGATCCGGGGCCGCCGCGCGGCTGTACAGCACGTAGCCCGCGATGGCCCCGCCGAGGCAGAGCAGGGCGAGAACCCCGGCGACGACCGTGAGCACGGTCCGCATTCGGCGGCGGGGCGGCTGCGGCGCCGGTGGTGCCGCAGCCGGCGGCAGCTGCTCGGACGGTGCCCGTTGGGCCGGTACACGGGAGACCTGGGAACCGGCGGGGGGCTGCACTGATTCCACCTCCTGAAGTTATCGGCTGGACGCCCCGGAGCCAATGCCTCAGATCCAGCGGATCGTGACGGACCCCTCCCCACCGGTGAGTTCCACGACATCCCTGGCGCACCGCCGAGGCACCTCCCGGAGGAGCGGAGCCGGCTGGGATACCGTCTCTGCTCGGGAGGGGTTGCCAACCTCGGGCAGAGGGGGTGGATGCGGTGGCCGGTCCGAAGGCACGCACGAACCGCGCCGCAGCTCTGCACCGTCGGGCGGCGGCAGTCGCGACCGCTGCCGCCGGGATCCTGGACGAGACGCGACCGGCCCCGGCCGATCAGCGCCGTCAGTACGAGGTGGCCGACCGCCTGCGGGAGGTTGCGGCACGACTGGCTCCGGGCTGGTCGGGTGCGGCACTGGACTCGCTCACCGTGGACACTCCGGCGGGTGACGGTCCGCCCCCGTTCGTGCGGGTCGGCACGGCGGCGCCGTTGGACGACGCCCGCTTCCCGGCGTTGGTGCCGTTGGTGGGCACCGGTCATCTGAGCGTGGACGCGGATGCCCGGGAGCCGCGGGTGGCGGGGTTGCTCCGGGCCGTACTCCTGCGGTTGTTGGGTGCGACACCGGCGGGTGCCTTGTTGATTCGCGCGGTGGATGCCACGGCTGACGTGCTGACGTCGTTCGGAGCGCTCGCCGACGCCGGCCTGCTGCCGCCGCCGGCGGTGGACGTGACCGGTCTGCGGGCGGTGTTGACCGAGGCGGAGCAGTGGGTCACGCCGGGTGCGAGTGGGCGGCGCCGGCACGACCGTACGCTGCTGTTGGTGGTCGCGGCGCTGCCGGAGTCGACTGGCCCGAGCGACCTGGCGCGGCTTGAGGCGCTGGCCGAGCAGGGGCCGACGGCAGGGCTGCACCTGGTGGTGGCCGGGTGGCCCCCCGCCGGCCCGTACGCGGTCCGGGCGCCGCTGCCGCACACCACCGCCCTGGCGTTACGCAACGCGTACGCGCTGCTCGGTGACCCGCCGGGGGCGTCCTTCGCCGGGCCGGGCGCGGATCCGCCGGGTGGGTTGAACTCGCCGGTCTTCGTGGAGTCGGATCCGCCGGCCGAGTTGGTGGACGCGGTCTGTCGGCGGCTGGCCGAGCAGGTGGAGGCGGGTTCACGGCTGGCGTTGGCGGCTCTGCTGCCGCCGACGGGTGAGCGGTTGTGGGAGTCGGACTCCGTGGACGGTCTGACGACCACGGTCGGTGATGCCGGGGGCCGGTCGGTGCCGCTGGGCTTCACCGAACTGACACCGCACTGGCTGGTGAGTGGCCGTTCCGCAGGGGGTCGTGCGGCCTTCCTGACCACCGCGTTGCTGGGCCTGGCCGCCCGGTACGGCCCGGACGATCTGTCGCTCTACCTGGCGGATCTCGGCGAGGGTGAGTCCTTCGTGGAGTTCCTGCAGACCGAGCGCGACCGGTCGTGGATTCCCCAGGTGCGCGCTGCCGCGATGGCCGCCGACCGGGAGTACGTGCGGGACCTGCTCGACGAGCTGACGGCGGAGGTGCAGCGGCGGGCGGAGGCGGCGGCGCGGGCTGGCGGGCAACGGTTCGCGGAGCTGCGCCAGCATCAGTCGCTGCCCCGAATTGTCTGTGTGTTGGAGAATGTGCCGTTGCTCTTCGCGGAGCGGGACCGGCTGGCCGCCGAGGTGGCGGCCCAGTTGGACGGGCTGGCCCGGGCCGGTCGGGCGTTCGGCGTGCACCTGGTGTTGGCCGGCGCGGGTGAGCTGGGGCTGAGTGTCCGCGCGGACGCCGGTCACCGGGATTCGGTGCTCGGGCAGTTCCCGGTGCGGGTGGCGTTGCCGGGCGGCAGCCCGGTGCTGGAGCCGACGAACGACTCGGCGGCCGGTCTGCCGGTGGGCAGCGCGGTGGTCAACACCGCCGGAGGGCTCGGCGGCCCCAGGGGTGCGATCCGCGGTCACGAACGGCTGATCCGTCATCCCGACCCGCAGGACCACCCGCAGGTGGTGGAGAAGCTACGGCACGAGTTGTGGGCGGCCCGGCCGGCCGGGTCGGTGCCGCCGGTGGTCTTCGCCGGTTATGCCCGACCTCTGCTGGGCAACGATCCGCGGCACCGGGCGGCCTTGGCGGGGCAGGCGCACGGGCCGGCCGCCCTGCTGGGCCGTGCGGTGGACCTGGCCCGCTCGACGGTCGCCGTACCGTTGGGCCCGGCGGCCGGGCGTAACCTCGCGGTGTTGGGTTCGGGTGCCGCGGCGGGCGGGCTGCTGGCGACGGCGGCTCGGAGCACCGCCGACCATCATTCACCGGGGACCGCTCGTTTCCTGGTGGCGGCACCGGATCCGGGCTCCCGGGCACTGGCGGAGGCGTTGACCGCCGAGTTGGCCACCCGGCATTCGGCCGAGATGGTGGACCTGTCGACGCTGCTGGCGGACCAGGCCGACGAACTGCCGACGTACCTGGTGGTCTTCGGTCTGGACCGGCCGGGCCCCCGCGAGTTGCCGGTGGATCGGCTACGGGCGTTGCTGCGGGACGGCCCTCCGACCGGGAGGCACCTGCTGGGCTGGTGGCGTGCGGTGCCGCCGTTCGCCGCGTTGTTCGAGCCGGCCGGCGAGGTCGACAAGCTGGCCGCGGTGGTCGTACTGGACGTTCCGGTTCCGCAGCTCACCGCCGTCTTCGGCCGGCCGGTGGAGTGGCGGGTTCGCCCCGATCGGGCGGTGCTGTGGGACGGTCCCGACGAGCGGGGCCGGGTCCTGGTGCCGTTCGCTGACGAGACCGGCTGATGCGGTGGCGCGAGCGGGAGGTGTCGGGGTGGGTCCGAACGCGACGGTGACCGGGCCGGGACGACAGCGGTCCACCTCGGCGAATGGGAACGTCACGCCGACGGCGGTCGAGCCCGGCACGGTCTGGGCGGAGTACCTGGCCGCGGCGCGTCAGCTGGACGGGGTACGCCGCAGCGCGGCTGCCGCCGCCGGTGAGCAGGCCCGGTCGGCCGAGGCCGCCCGGGAGGAGCTGACGGTGGTCCGGACCGGGCTGGCGAGTCAGCAGGAGCGGCTGCGGGAGTTGGGCGTACCGGCGATCTCCCTGGTGCCGTCGCCGCCGGAGCTGACCGAGGCGGCCCGGTCGATGGCGGGTGGCCCGGCCGCGGTGCTGGCGGCGCTGCGGGCCGCGCGGGGCCGGGCCGAGGCGGCGGACGCGGCACTGGGCACGCGCCGCCGGTTCCGGCCGGGGGCCTGGCCGGCCCGGGCACGAAACCTCCTGGTGTACGGACCGTTGGCGCTGCTGGTGCCGCTGATCCAGGTCGCGGTGTACGCCGCCACGGGCATCGGGCCGGCCACCGTGGCGGCGCTGATCTGCGGGCTGCCGATGCCGGCGGTCGCGTTCGTCGCCGGTTGGGTGGGCATCGGGCGGTTGTTCCGCGTCGGCCGGGCTGAGCGGCTGGACCGTACGGTGCGTTTCGGCGCGCTGGTGTGCCTGGTCCCGGCGGTGCTGGTCACGGCCGGTCTGCTGCTGGCCCTGCTCGCCGGCTGACCGGTCCCGGGGTGTCGCCGGACCAGGGCCGGCGGCTCGGTCCGGCACGGTGGCGGGCTCGGGGCAGGAACGGAAACGGCCGGCCGTCCCGGGAGAGGTCGGCCGGCCGTGGTGCGTCGGGGTGTCAGCGGGGGATGATCAGCGCCATCGCCTCGGCCCGCGACTTCGAGTCCGTCTGCAGGATGCCGCGCACCGCTGACGTGATGGTCTTGGCACCGGACTTCTGGATGCCGCGCATCGCCATGCACATGTGCTCGCACTCCAGCACGACGACGACGCCACGGGGGGCGAGCCGGCTCATCAGCAGGTCGGCGACCTGCGAGGTGAGCCGCTCCTGCACCTGGGGCCGGCGGGCGAAGACCTCGACCAGTCGAGCCAGCTTGGACAGCCCGGTGATCCGTCCGTCCGGGCCGGGGATGTAACCGATGTGCGCGTTGCCCCGGAACGGCAGCAGGTGATGCTCGCAGAGGCTCATCACGTCGATGTCCCGGACGATCACCAGCTCTTCGTGGTTGGCCTCGAAGGTGGTGCTGAGCACCTGCGCCGGGTCGACCCGCAGCCCGGCGAAGAGTTCGGCGTACGCGCGGGCGACCCGGGCCGGGGTCTGTTGGAGGCCGTCGCGGTCCGGGTCCTCACCGACGGCGATCAGGATCTCGCGGACGGCCTTCTCGATCCGGCCCAGGTCGACGGCGTCCTCGACCGGTCGACCGGTCAGCTTGCCGCTGATCAGCCGCGCGGCCACGTAGTCCAGCTCGTCGTCGCCGTCGGGTCGTTGCTCAGTGCGTGCCGTCCGAGTTGTTGGACGGCGCCCCACCGCCGACCGACGCCTGCGCGCCGTCAGCCTGGGCCTGCGCCTTGAGCTTGTCCTTCTCCGCTGGGGTGAGCACGGGCGGCTCGGTGGAGGGCTGGCGCTTGCCGAAGCCGTTGTACGGGGCCAGCGGCGGGCGCTTGACCACCCGGGAGCAGATCCGCGCCATGTCGGCGGTGGAGAGGGTCTCCTTCTCCATCAGCTCGAGCACGATGTTGTCCAGGACGTCCCGGTATTCCACCAGGATCTCCCAGGCCTCGTCGTGCGCAAGCTCGACCAGTGCCCGCATCTCGCCGTCGATCTCGGCGGCCACCGAGTCCGAGTAGTCCCGCTCGTGGCCCATGTTGCGGCCGAGGAACGGCTCGTCCCCGCTGGTGCCGTACTTGATCGCGCCGAGCTTGGAGCTCATGCCGTACTGGGTGATCATCGCGCGGGCCAGTTGGGTGGCCTTCTCGATGTCGTTGCCGGCACCGGTGGTGGGCTCGTGGAAGACCAGTTCCTCGGCGGCCCGACCGCCCAGCGCGTACGCCAGGGTGTCGATCATCTCGGCGCGCGTCTGGGTGTACTTGTCCTCGGTGGGGAGCACCAGCGTGTGGCCCAGCGAGCGGCCACGCGACAGGATCGTCACCTTGTGCACCGGCGCGGCGTGCGGCAGCGCCCAGGCGACCAGCGCGTGCCCACCCTCGTGGTACGCGGTGATCTTCTTTTCCTGGTCGCTCATCACGCGGGTCCGTCGCTGCGGACCTGCGATCACCCGGTCGATCGACTCTTCCAGCGAGTCGTTGGTGATCGCCCGCTGGTCCTTGCGGGCGGTGAGCAGGGCCGACTCGTTGATCACGTTGGCCAGGTCGGCACCGCTGAAGCCCGGGGTACGCCGTGCCACCGAGTCGAGGTCGACGTCGGGGGTGAACGGCTTGCCCTTGGCGTGCACCCGCAGGATGGCCTTGCGGCCCTCCATGTCGGGGGCGTCCACCGGGATCTGCCGGTCGAACCGGCCCGGGCGCAGCAGCGCCGGGTCGAGGATGTCCGGCCGGTTGGTGGCGGCGATCAGGATGACCCCACCCTTGGTGTCGAAGCCGTCCATCTCGACGAGCAGCTGGTTGAGCGTCTGCTCGCGCTCGTCGTGACCGCCGCCCATGCCGGCGCCACGGTGCCGGCCGACGGCGTCGATCTCGTCGACGAAGACGATCGCCGGGGCGTTCGCCTTGGCCTGCTCGAAGAGGTCGCGGACCCGGCTGGCGCCGACACCGACGAACATCTCCACGAAGTCGGAGCCGGAGATGGAGTAGAAGGGCACTCCGGCCTCGCCGGCGACCGCGCGGGCCAGCAGGGTCTTGCCGGTGCCGGGCGGGCCGAACAGCAGCACGCCCTTCGGGATCTTGGCGCCCAGTGCCTGGTACTTCGCGGGGTTCTGCAGGAAGTCCTTGATCTCGTGCAGTTCCTCGACGGCCTCCTCGGCACCCGCGACGTCCGCGAAGGTCGTCTTCGGAGTGTCCTTGGTGATCATCTTCGCCTTGGACTTGCCGAAGTTGAGCACCCGGGAGCCGCCGCCCTGCATCTGCGACATGAAGAACAGCAGCAGAAGAACGAGCAGCGCGATAGGCAGCAGGTTGACCAGCAGACTCACCCAGATGCTGTCCGAGGAGACCTTGACGTCGGCCGGGCCGGTCACCCGGTTGGCCGCCTTGGCGTCCAGCACCTCGTTCCAGATCTGGTCACCAGCCTGGTACGGGAACTGAGCCTCGATCTTGTTCGTCTCGGTCTTGCCGAACTTCGTCTTCTGAGCGAGGTCCAGCTGGACCGTCTGCTCCTTGTCCTGGAAGACGACCTTGTTGATCTTGGCGGTGTGCAGCTGGTCGAGCGCAACGGAAGTGTCCACGCGGTGGTAGCTGGGACCAGCGGTGAACAGTTGACTGAGCACAACGGCGCCGAGGATGACCAGGATGATCCAGACCACCGGTCGGCGGAAGAAACGCGTACGTTCCATACTGTTGTCGAGCGCCGGGGCGCCCGCATCCTCCTGATCGACGTCCTGACCGTCTGATGGTGTCGCCGCGGTGTGCGGCGGCCGGAGCCGCCGTGCGGGCCGGCCTCGACCCCGAGGCGCGAAAACTGCCGCGCCGCGGTCATTCGACGGTACACCGTGTACGCGAGGAGTGAGCTTGCGAGCCCCGCAGTCGTGCACCATCAAAAGCCGCGCGTACGCGAGGAGCGAGCTTGCGAGCCCCGCACTCGGCGCGCCTTCGGGATCGACGGCAGGCACCGTGGGCAGGCCCACCAGCCCCGCAACTAACGTACGGCGGGTCCGGGTAGGAGCCGGCGTGGCGGGGAGTCCGGCCCGGCCACCCGAACGCCCGGTCACGCGGTCGAGGGGGTCGGGCGCGGAGTAACCTCCGGGCCACCGTGGTCCACGGTAACCGCAAGACCTGAGAGCGCGCTGAACGTCGGCTTGATGGATGCCGATGCGAGTCGGCCTCACGCCGCCGCCGAGCCGCCTCGACGGCTCGCCGCCGTCGTCAGGAGCGGGCGTAGACCTCGGGCTTGAGCACGCCGACGTACGGCAGCTCCCGGTAGCGCTCACCGAAGTCCAGGCCGTACCCGACCACGAACTCGGTGGGGATGTCGAAGCCGACGTACTTCACCGGGACCGGCACCTTGACCGCGTCCGGCTTGCGGAACAGCGCGACCACCTCGACGCTCGCCGCCGAGCGCGACTCCAGGTAGCGCAGCAGCCAGGAGAGGGTGAGCCCGGAGTCGACGATGTCCTCGACGACCACCACGTGCCGACCGGCGATGTCCCGGTCCAGGTCCTTGAGGATGCGGACGACCCCGGACGAGGTGGTGCCCTGGCCGTAGGAGGAGATGGCCATGAAGTCCAGCTCGGCCGGCGGGCCGTTGCGGCCCAACGCCCGGGCGAAGTCCGCCATGAACATCACCGCACCCTTGAGTACGCACACCAGCAGCAGGCCGTCAGTCACGTGGGAGTAGTCGGCGGAGACCTGCTTGGCCAGCTCCGCCGTCTTCTCGCGGATCTGCGCCTCCGAGATGATCACGTGGTCGATGTCGGCGTCGTACCAGGAGCCGTCAGCCATGACTCCTAGCCTGCCGTACGTCGGATGGCCTCCGTCGGCGGGGCCGCACCTTTTGGCGCGGTCCCGCCAGCGATTTTCTCGGCAAATTGCACTAATCGCATCAGTTGGTGCGTGACCGCCAGCGGCGGCCGTCGTCAGTGGGCTTCCAGTCGGCCGAGTCGTGGCTGTCGACGGTGAGGCCGGCCGCCGAGGCGGCGACGAGCAGGACGAGGAACAGGAGGAAGAGCAGGAACTCCATGGCGGCGCTCGCTTTCGCATGATTGCTGTCGGTTTCGCCGCCGGTGCGCACCGGACTGAGACCAGTCTGCGACCACTCGCGCCGACCGGACAGTGGCAGGAATGCCATTGCTCATCGATTTACTGCCACCTGTCGGGTTACCCTCGTCACATGCTGCGGTCCGTTGCCGTCCTCGCCCTCGACCAGGTCGCTCCCTTCGAGCTCGGCGTACTCGCCGAGGTGTTCGGCACCGACCGCACCGCCGACGGTTTTCCCGCCTACCGCTTCCAGGTGTGCAGCCCCGACGGCGCTCCGGTGCGTACCTCGTCCGGCTTCCACCTCACCCCGCACGCCGACCTCGGCCCGGTCGACGAGGCCGACCTGGTGGCCATCCCCGCGCACAGCCAGGGCACCACGGTTCCCGGCCCGGTACTCGACGCGCTGCGCCGGGCCGACGCCCGCGGGGCCCACCTGTTCAGCGTCTGCTCCGGGGCCTTCCTGCTCGGCGCGGCCGGGCTGCTGGACGACCGGGAGTGCACGACCCACTGGCGGTACGTGGACGAGCTGCAACGCCGGCACCCCCGCGCCCGGGTGCGCTGCAACTCGCTCTACGTCCAGGACGGCCGGCTGCTCACCAGCGCCGGCACCGCGGCAGGCATCGACGCCTGCCTGCACCTGATCCGCCAGGAGCACGGCTCGGCCACCGCGACCCGGCTGGCCCGGCGGATGGTGGTCCCGCCGCACCGCGACGGCGGCCAGTCCCAGTACGTCGAGGCGCCCATCCCGAAGGCGCCCGAGGCCCCCACCCTGGAGCCGGTGCTGGAGTGGCTGATGGGTCACCTGGACCGGGCGATCACCGTGGAGGAGTTGGCCGCTCGCGCCGGTATGGCGCCCCGCACGTTCGCCCGCCGCTTCCGCGCCGAGACCGGCACCACCCCACACGACTGGCTCACCAACCAGCGGGTGCTACTGGCCCGGCGGCTGCTGGAGGAAACCCCGTTGAGCGTGGAGGCCGTCGCCGACGAGGCCGGCTTCGGCGACGCGGCGGCGCTCCGCCACCACTTCAGCCGCCGGGTCGGCGCTACCCCACACAGCTATCGGACCACCTTCCGGGACCGGGCGCACAGCGGCTGACAGCGGCCCGACACCAGCTCCGCCGACCGCACGGTCGGGCCAGGGCGACCGACGCGGGCCCACCGGAGCTTTCGCCCTACAACCCGAGCAACGCTCCGCGGGCCAGAATGGTGCGTCGGTTGAGCAGGGCAAAGCGCGTTCAGCTGACGGCTACGGATGCCAGTCGGTCGGCGCGGCGGAGCACGCGGACCCCCCCGGGCAGGTCCGCCGGGCCCTGACCGTGCCACTCGGTGACCAGGGCGTCCAGCGCGTTGACGTGCCGGTGTGACAACGCACCCGGCTGGGCGCCCAGCTCCCGCGCCCAGGCGTGCAGCACCCGGCCGCGTACCGCGGGGGCCAGGGTGAGCAGCGCCGGCGCGGAGAGCCCTCCGTCGGGGTGCCGAGCCGCCGCCAGCGCCGTCTCCGCCAACTCGTCGAGCGCGGCATTGTCGGCCGCCACCAACCGGGCGGTACGCGCGAGGTTGTCCACCACGCCGGGCCCGAGCGCCCGCACCAACGCCGGGAGCAGGTCGACCCGCACCCGGGACCGGGCGTACGACGGGTCGGTGTTGTGCGGGTCCTGCCACGGGCTCAGCCCGAGCACGGCGCACGCGGCGCGCGTCTGGTCCCGGCCGATCTCCAGCAGCGGACGCAGCAGCGGCACGCCGTCCAGCTCCCGCCGGGCCGGCATCCCGGCCAGCCCGCGTGGGCCGGCGCCCCGGGCGAGCGCGAGCAGCACCGTCTCCGCCTGGTCGTCACGGGTGTGCCCGGTGAGCACCGCGACCGCGTCGTGCTGCCGGGCAGCCTCGGCCAGCGCCTCGTACCGAGCGTCCCGAGCTGCCGCCTCCGGGCCACCCGGACGCCCGGCCACCTCCACCCGGGCCACGGACGTGGCCGTGAAACCGACCCCACGGGCCCAGGCAGCCACCGCCTCGGCGCGCTCCGCGGAGCCGTCCTGCAGGCCGTGGTCGACGGTGACGAGCACCGTGCCGCGACCCAGCCGGGGTGCCACGAACACGGTGGCCGCCGCGAGCGCGAGCGAGTCGGCGCCGCCCGAGCAGGCGACCAGCACCGGCCCGTCCGACGACAGACCGGTCAGAGCACGGCGGACCGCCACCCGGATCGCGGCCACCGGCGGGGCGAGCGCGGCCACCGGCGGGTGGTCAGCCAGCGGCCGGGATGGTGCCGGCCGGGCCGTGCACACGGGCCACCCAGGCGTCCGGGTCGCCCAGCTCCGACAGCCGGGGCAGGGTGAGCGGGGAGTTGAAGATGGAGTTGAACCCCTCCATGCCGACCCGTTCCACCACACCGTGCACGAACTTGCGCCCCTCGGCGTACTGGCGCATCTTGACGTCCACGCCGAGCAGCCGGCGGATCGCCTTCTCCAGCGGGTTGCCGGCCTCCCGGCGGCGGTTGAACGACGCCCGGATCCGCTCCACGCTCGGGATCACCTGGGGGCCGACGCCGTCCATGACGAACTCGGCGTGCCCCTCCAGCAGGGTCATCAGCGCGGTGAGCCGGTCCAGCACGGCCCGCTGGGCCGGGGTCTGCACGATGTCCAGCACGCTGGTGCGGCTGTCCTGGTCCCGGACCGCCTCGGAGAGGGTGGCCACGCCGCGCCGCAAGCGCTCGACCAGGTGCTCGCTCCCGCTGGACGAGGCGTCGACGAACGCCTGCACCTCACTCAGGAAGTAGGCCCGCATCCACGGAACGGCCGTGAACTGGGTCCGGTGGGTCACCTCGTGCAGACAGACCCAGAGGCGGAAGTCCCGTGGGTCGGCACCGAGCTTGCGCTCGACCTCGACGATGTTCGGTGCGACCAGCAGCAGTTGGCCCGGGTCGGCCGAGAAGACCTCGTACTGGCCGAGCACCCGGCCGGAGAGGTAGGCCAGCACCGTCCCGGCCTGCACCCCGGTCAACCTGGACCCGATCGCCTCGGTCAACGCGCCCGGCTGTTTGTCACCGGCCAGCCGGCTCACCAGCGGGGTGATCACCTCACGAAGGCCGGCGATGTTGGTCGCCGCCCAGTCGCGGCGGTCGACGACCCGCACCGGCGGGTGCGCCACCTGCGCCCTCAACCCCGTGTAGTCGGCCACGTGCCCGGCCGCCTCATCGGTCAGCCGACGCAGGTCGCCGACCACGTCGGTGGCCTCGGCGTACGACACCCGGGGGCCCGACTTGCTCAACGCCCCCGCGGTGGCGGCGGCCAGATCCCAGTCCACGAACTGCGCCATGAACCCACCGTACCCGCGCCGCGACACCCCGGCTCGGCCTCGCGTGCTCGATCGACGCCGATGGCGGCTCCGGTAGGGCCGGGCGATCCCGCCCGACGACGGTCAGCCGCAGCCGCAGCCGGCCAACGCGGCGGTGATCCGGTCCAGCGCCGGTTGGGCGGTCTCCTTCCCGCCCGGCACCTGGTCGGTGAGCACGGCGAAGGTGAGCAGCCGACCGTCGGCGGTGGTGACCAGGCCCGCGATGGAGTGCACGGCGGTCAGCGTGCCGGTCTTGGCTCGGACGCTGCCCGCACCGGCGGCGGTGCCGGGGCTGTTCCGGTAGCGCTCGTCCAAGGTGCCGGACCAGCCGCCCACCGGCAGACCACCGAACACGCCTGCCAACTCCGGATGGTCCGGGCTGGCCGCCAGGCGGATCAGGTCGGTCAGCAGCGACGGGCTGATCCGGTTGCGGCGGGACAACCCGCTGCCGTCGGAAAGGGTGATCTCGTCGGCCGGCAGACCCAACTCGGCCACCTGCGCGTCCATCGCGGCGGCGCCGCCGTCGAACGAGGCCGGCTGATTGCGGGCCAGCGCGACCTGGCGGGCCAACGCCTCGGCCACCAGGTTGTCACTCTCGCTGATCATGATGTCGACCATCCGGATCAGCGGCGGGGACTGCACCACCCCCAGCTCGACACCCGGCGCGGGGGTGCCACCGGCTGCGGCCTGGGTCGGGGCCGGCGCCGTGCCACGTTTCACGGCGTCGGCCGGCACGCCGAGCAGCCGGGCGAAGGCTTTGCCGGCGGCCAGGTCCGGCTCGGCGAACCGTGCGGCGGCCCCGTGGTCGACCCCGGGGTCCCTGCGCGCGCCGTCGGTCATCAGCGCGGTCACCGCGCCACCGGACCCGCCGGTGGGGATGTCGTCGTCCCAGCCCGGGCCGTAGACCGGGCCGGAATAGACCGAGCCGTCGACGATCACACTGGTCGGGGTGGCCCCGCCGAGCGCGGTGCGCACCTGGGTGGCCAGGTCGTCCAGGCGCGCCGCTCCCGGGTAGTAGCCCTTCTTGTCGATCGCCAGGGTGGGGTCGCCACCGCCGATGATCACCACTTCGCCGGCCTTCGCGCCGGCCACCGCGCGGGTGGGTATCCGGTAGCCGGGTCCACGGGCGGCCAGCACGGTCACCCCGGTCGCCAGCTTGGTCACCGAGGCGGGCACCGTGCCGTCGTCCGCCCCCTTGGCGAACAGCGTCTGGCCGGAGATCACATCGGCCACCGAGACGTTCACCCGGCTGCCGAGAGCGGCGACCCCGACCAGCGGGTCGAGCACGGCACGAACCCCGTCCGCGGTGGGCAGCGGGGAATTCGGGTCCGGGCCGGCCAGCACGTCCGACGGCTCGGGATCCGGGGTCACCCCGGCAGCCTTCGGGCCGGATCCGGCGTCGTCGCCGAGCCATCCGGCGACCGGGCCGGGCCGGGTGACGACGACTCCGACACCGGCGAGCACCAGCAGCAGCACGACGGCCAGCACCACCGGTAGCCGCCGACGGCGGCCCGGCTTGAGGGGTACGGGTGCCGGCGCGGCATCGGCGGGCGCGGGCAGCGCGGAGATCGGCGGACCCAGCTGCGGGACACCGCCGGGGGCGTTCGGGGCGTGGCCGGACGGCGGGCTGACCGGCGCGGGGCTGACCGGGACCGAGGCACTGCCGCGCGGCGAACCACCCGACGCCGGACTGACCGGGACCGAGGCACTGCCGCGGGGCGAACCACCCGACGCCGGACTGACCGGAACCGAGGCACTGCCGCGTGACGGACCGCCCGCCGGTCGGTCACCGCCGACCACCGGGAAGCGGCCGTTGTTCGGGCCGGGCGGGGGCGACCCGCCCGGCGGGCGCCAGGGCAGCGGCGCGGGCCGCTCGGGCGACGTCTCCGGCGCCTGGTTCGCCGGCTCGGGAGTCCGTGGAAGGTGGGCCTCAGGCACCGGGACACGACCCGTCGCACCGCCGGAACCGGATCGTCCGGTACCGTGCCCGGAACCCCCGTCCGGGCGGTAGTGTGAATCTTCCCTCCCCACGACCCCCTCCTCCCCCAGCGAAAATCGGCTTGGGTGACACTACTTCGGTCCGAAGACTATGCGGCGGCCGGAGTCGGCGGGTGGGCATTCACCTGTCCGGAGGGCGCCAGTGGTTCCGTTAGCCAGCGTGGGCAGACGAGGGAGCGTGCAGATGGATTTCGACGTGACGGTTGAGATCCCCAAGGGTCACCGGAACAAGTACGAGGTGGACCACAAGACCGGCCGAATCCGGCTGGACCGCACCCTCTTCACCTCCACTCAATACCCGGCTGACTACGGGTTCATCGAGGGCACTCTGGGCGAGGACGGCGATCCGCTGGACGCCCTGGTGCTGGTCCCCGAGCCGACCTTCCCGGGTTGCCTGATCCGCTGCCGCACCATCGGCATGTTCCGGATGACCGACGAGAAGGGCGGGGACGACAAGGTCCTCTGCGTGCCCTACGAGGATCCTCGCCAGGAGCACCTGCGCGACATCCACCACCTCGGCGAGTTCGACCGGCTGGAGATCCAGCACTTCTTCGAGGTTTACAAGGACCTGGAGCCCGGCAAGTCGGTGGAGGGCGCGACCTGGGTCGGCCGCACCGAGGCCGAGGCCGAGATCCACGCCTCCTACCAGCGGGCCAGGGACGCCGAGGCACGCGGCGAATCCATTCACTGACGACCGTTGACGCACCGGGCCCGGGGGCCGCTCAGCCGAGCAGCCCTCGGGCCCGGTCGTACAGGTCGAGCACCGCGCAGGCCATCGGCACCACGGCGACCACCAGGGCCGTGTCGGTGAGGTCCGCGGCCCTTCCGACGTACGGGGAGACTGGCCGGCGGGCGTACCCGGTGCCGGCGGCGATGGTCACCAGGGCCAGCACCGCACCACCCAGGACCAGCGCGAGCCGCCCCGCCTCGTCGACCCGGCCGACCAGTGCGCTGCCGAGCACCGTGTAGCCGGCCAGCCCGGCGAGCACCGGCGGAACCCGGTGCCGCAGCGCCACGAACAGTCGCGAGCGCAGCAGCAGCACGGCCGAGGTGACCGCCACGAGAACCCGACCGGCCGTTCCACCGACGATCCCGAGTACGACCGCCGCGGCCACCGCCAGCACGGCGTGCCCGATCAACATGCCGGTGAGCATCTCCTCGGTACGGATCACCGCGGCGTGCACCCGACTGCGGTCCGGCAGATCGCGCGCCCGCTCCGGCTCGTCCGTGGGGGCCGAGGTCGGCAGGGTGATGGGCGGCAGGGGCAGCTTGCCCAGCCGGATGGCCAGCAGCGGGATCACGCCGACGGCGAAGACCAGCGCGCTGAGCAGCACCGCCGCCGTGCCGGCCGGGGTCAGCAGCAGCCCTCCGAGCGCGGCCCCGGCACCGGTCAGGCCGACCGTGACACCGGCGACGAAGACCCGTAGCCGGCTGGCGACCCCGAGTAGGCCGATCAGCGCCATCAGCAGCAGCGCCACCGAGCCGGCCAGCAGTTCTGGGGCGCCCACCCAGCGGGCCGGTCCGAACGGCACGACCGGGTCGCCGGAGCCGACCGCGAGGGCGCCGGCCGTGAACGCGTACGGCAACGCGTAGCCGCCCAGCGTCGCCCCGGTCGTCCCGTCGCCGTTGGCGCGGGAGGCCACCGTGCCGGCCACGGTGAGCACCAGCGCCACCGCTGCGGCCGTCAGCCAGCCGACCCGGTGCGTCGGGCCGCTGGCGAACAGGGCGAGCAACCCGACGGCGAGCGGGACGGCGGAACCGGCCAGGCCGGCGAGGCGGGTGGCGGTGGGCGACCAGGCACCGCCTCGGCGACGGGCACCGTCGGCGATCGCCTCGACCACGTCGTCGTACTCCAACTCGGGCCAGTGCGCACGGGCCGGCACGAGGTGCAACACCTCGCCGTCGCGGACCCCCTGCGGCAACAGCGCCTGGGCGGTCGCCAGCACCCCGCCGTCGGTGCGGCGCAGGACCCAGCCGCCGTGCTGCTCACCGTCGTCGGCCAACCCGACACCGGCGTGTCGGAGCACGTCGGGCAGCAGTTCGGCCAGGGGCACCTGCTCCGGCAGGGCGACGTCCAGCCGTCGTTGCGGCGCGCTGATGGTGACGCGGGCCAGCCCGGTAGTCATCGACTGGTCTCCATATCGAGGGGGATCGGAGGCTGCGCGGACGACAGGACTTTACCTACCATGAGTCCGGCTCGGGTTACCCAGCGCTGTCAGGAGGCCGAGTGTCCACCGTCGTCATCAAGCGTCCGCCGCGCCGACCAGCGCCGGAGATCCCCTCCGGCGAGCTGTCGGTCGAGGCACCGCCGGAGATTCCGGTGATGGCCGGCGGGCGATGGCAACAGATGCTCATGCTGCTGCCGATGCTCGGCGGCACGGTCGCGATGGCGATGATGTTCGGCCGGGGCGGCGGCGCCTACTCGTACGTGGTGGGCGGGATGTTCGGGCTCTCCTCGCTGGCGATGCTGGTGACCTCCTGGGGCAGCGCCTCCGGCACCCCGAAGAAGTCCGAGATGATGGCCGCCCGCAGGGAGTACCTGCGGCACCTGGCCACGTTGCGGCGGCGGGTGCGGCGGACCGCCGGCCAGCAGCGGGCCGGGCTCTTCTACCGGCACCCGGACCCGGGCCGGCTCTGGTCGACGGTGGACAGCCACCGGGTCTGGGAGCGGCGACCCGGCGACCCCGATTTCGCGGTGGTGCGGGTCGCCGTCGGGCCGCAGACCCTGGCCACCCCGCTCGTCGCACCGGTCACCCGGCCACTGGAGGAGCTGGAACCGATGACCGCCGGCGCGCTGCGCCGCTTCCTGGACGCGTACTCGGTGGTGCCGGACCTGCCGGTGGCCCTGTCGCTGCGCAGCTTCGCCCGGGTGCACGTCCGACCCGCCGGCCGCGCGAAGGGCGGCACCCCCACGACGGGCGGGCCACCGACCGGTGACCCGGCGGCTCAGGCGTTGGTCCGGGCCGTGCTGACCCAACTGGCGGTCTTCCACGCCCCCGACGAGCTGCTCGTCGCGGTCTGCGCCGGACCGGAACGCCGCGCCCGCTGGGAATGGGTGAAATGGCTGCCGCACGCCCACCACCCCAGCCGCGCCGACGCGCTCGGCCCACTGCGACTGGTGACCAGCTCCGCCGCCGAGCTGGAAGGGCTGCTGGCCGACGTGCTGGCCAGCCGCTCCCGGTTCAGCCCGGCCGGCCCGGCCACCGACGGGCCGCACGTGGTGGTCGTCCTCGACGGCGGCGAACTGTCCGGGGCCAGTGAGCTGACCGGCGACGGCGGCATCGACGCGGTCACCGTGCTGGACCTGGACACTCCGCCGCCTCGGCTGCTCGACCGGTACGCGCTGCTGCTGGAGTTGCACGGCCGACGCCTGCACTCGTTGTCGTCCGACGGGCATGCCGAGGTCGGCACCGCCGACCAACTCGACCTCGCCGACGCCGAGGCGGTCGCCCGACGGTTGGCCCCACTCCGGCTCGCCGGTGCGGCCCGCGGGCCCGACTCCCCGCTCCAGGCCGACCTGGGCCTTCCCGAGCTGCTCGGTCTTGGCGATCCGGAGAGCTTCACGGCCGAACAGGGCTGGCTGCCACGCTCGGCACGGGAGCGGCTGCGGGTGCCGATCGGAGTGGGCACCGACGGCGGTGCCATCGAGCTGGACCTCAAGGAGTCCGCCCAGGACGGGATGGGCCCGCACGGCCTCCTCATCGGGGCGACCGGCTCCGGAAAGTCCGAGCTGCTCCGCACGCTGGTGCTGGGGTTGGCCGCCACGCACAGCTCCGAGCAGCTCAACTTCGTGCTCGTCGACTTCAAGGGCGGCGCCACCTTCGCCTCGTTCGACAGGTTGCCGCACACAGCGGCCGTGATAACCAATCTGGCCGACGCGTTGCCCCTGGTCGACCGGATGGTCGACGCGATCAACGGGGAGTTGGTCCGCCGTCAGGAGCTACTTCGGCGCGCCGGCAACTTCGCCAGCGTGCGCGACTACGAGCGGGCCCGGGCGGCCGGCACCCCGCTGGCCCCACTGCCGTCGCTGCTGCTGATCTGCGACGAGTTCTCCGAACTGCTCTCCGCCAAGCCCGACTTCATCGACCTGTTCGTGCAGATCGGCAGGTTGGGCCGTTCGCTCGGTGTGCACCTGCTGCTCGCCAGTCAGCGACTCGAGGAGGGACGGCTTCGCGGGCTGGACACCCACCTCTCGTACCGCATCGGTCTGCGGACCTTCTCCACGCTGGAGTCCCGCACCGTGCTGGGGGTGCCGGACGCGCACGAGTTGCCCCGCTCGCCGGGCCACGGTTATCTGCGCGCCGGCACCGACCCGTTGGCCCGGTTCAAGGCCGCGTACGTCTCCGGTGCCGTCCGCCGGCGGACCGCGTCCGCCGGCGCCACCGTCGAGGGTGGCGCTCGGCTGCTCACCTTCACCACGCACGCCGTACCGATGCCGGAGCCGGCGACCCCGGTCGCGCCCGTCGTGGCGGAGGAGGAGGGCCGGGAGACACTGCTCGACCTGCTGGTGGACCGGCTCGTCGGGCAGGGCCCGCCGGCGCACCAGGTCTGGCTCCCCCCGCTCGGTGCGCCGCCGACCCTGGACGAGCTGCTCGGCCCGGTGGAGGTGGACCCGGTACGCGGCCTGGCGGTGGGCAATCCGGAGCTGCACGGCGCACTGGGCGTGCCGCTGGCCGTGGTGGACAAGCCGTTGGAGCAGCGCCGGGACCTGCTCTGGCTGGCGCTGGACGGTGCGGCCGGGCACGTGGCGGTGGTGGGCGCGCCGCAGAGCGGCAAGTCCACGGCGTTGCGCACGTTGATCTGCGCGCTGGCGCTCACCCACACGCCGGCCGAGGTGCAGGTCTACTGCCTGGACTTCGGTGGCGGCGGTCTGGCCGCGCTGCGCGATCTCCCGCACGTGGGCGGGGTCGCCGGCCGGGCCGACCCGACGGCCGTACGCCGCACCGTCGGCGAGATGACCACCCTGCTGGCCGATCGGGAACGCCGCTTCGCGGAGTTGGGCGTCGAGTCGATGGCCGCGTACCGGCAGCGCCGTGCCGCGGCGGGGACGACCAACCAACCGGGGATCGAACCGTTCGGTGACGTGTTCCTGGTGGTCGACGGTTGGAGCACCGTCCGCGGCGAGTACGACGACCTGGAGCCTCTGGTCACCGACCTGGCCACCCGGGGCCTGTCGTACGGGCTGCACGTGGTCGCCACCGCGCTGCGCTGGCTGGATTTCCGCCCGGCGATCCGGGACCTGTTCGGCTCACGGCTGGAGTTGCGCCTCGGCGACCCGTCCGACTCTCTGGTGGCGAGGCGTGCGGCGGCGAACGTGCCGGAGCGCGCCGGCCGAGGGGTGACCGCGGAGGGCCTGCACTTCCTCACCGCGTTACCGCAGCTCGGTGCTGCCGCCGGGGACACCGCCGAGCTGGTGAAGCGGGCCACCGACGGGTGGGCGGGTCCTCCGGCGCCCCGGGTGCGGCTGCTCCCGCCCGTGCTGCCGTACGCCGATCTGGACCTCGCCGCGACGACCGGCCTGCGGTTGCCGATCGGGATAGCGGAGGCGGACCTGCGCCCGGTGCTGCTCGACTTCGCCACCGAGCCGCACTTCGTGGTCTTCGGCGACTCGGAGTGCGGCAAGTCGTCGTTCCTGCGGGCGCTGGCCACGTCGATCATCACGCGGTTCACTCCCGAGCAGGCTCGGGTGATCCTGGTCGACTACCGGCGCAGCCTGCTCGGCGCGATCGAGACGCCGCACCTGATCGGGTACGGCACCGCCGCAGCGCACACCGCCGACCTGATCGAGTCGGCCGCCGGTTATCTGGAGCGGCGGGCCCCCGGACCGGAGGTCACCCCCCAGCAACTGCGGGACCGGTCGTGGTGGTCCGGGCCGGAGCTGTTCGTGCTGGTGGACGACTACGACCTGGTGGCGGCCGGGCCGGCGAACCCGCTGCGGGCGCTGGAGGAGCATCTGCCGCACGCCCGCGACGTCGGGCTGCACCTGGTGCTGGCCCGCCGGTCGGGTGGCGCGGGCCGCGCCCAGTACGAGCCGATCGTGCAGCGGCTGCGGGAGTTGTCCACGGCCGGTCTGGTGATGGCGGGCAGCCCGGACGAGGGCGCACTCGTCGGGCCGGTACGACCCGGCCCGTTGCCGCCGGGGCGTGGTCGACTGGTCACCCGGCGAGAGGGCGTACGCCTCGTCCAGCTGGCACAACTTCCGCCACCATGACCTGACTCGCCGGTTCTTCCCGTGACAGGTGGGGAAACCGGTAATCTCCGATCGTCATGGTTCTGTCGGGATGAATGGCTGGGGATGTGACTGGGGTTCGGCACAGCGGTCCGTCAGTGGCCCGCCGAGCGGCCGGCCGGGCGCTGCTCGGTGTCGCCGCGGCGTTCGCTGTCGTGGCCCCGACCGCGGCGGCCGTGCCCGTCGCCACGCCCACCAACGGTGGACAGCTCGCCGGCGCGTCGATGGCACTCGCCCCTGGCGACACCGTCGCCCGCACCGACCAGGTTCGCGACGAACAGTGGCAGCTCGACGAGTTGCGGGCCGACACGGCCTGGCGCAGTTCGACCGGTCGGGGCGTGACCGTCGCGGTGGTCGACTCCGGAGTGGACGGCAACCATCCTGACCTGGTCGGCCAGGTGCTGCCTGGCAAGGATCTGGTCGGCCCCGGGGGCGGGGCGGGCCCGGATCCGGTGGGGCACGGCACGACTGTCGCCGGTTTGATCGCCGGACGCAACGACGACAAACGGGGCGTCGTCGGCCTGGCGCCGGACGCCCGGATCCTGCCGGTCCGGGTGCTCGACGAGCAGAACCGCTACGACGACGCGTTGATCGTCGCCCAGGGGGTCCGTTGGGCCGTCGACAACGGCGCCCGCGTGATCAACCTGTCCCTGGGCGGCAGCGGTGACAGCCCGGCCCTGGCTGCGGCGCTGGACTACGCGTTCGTCCGGGACGTGGTCGTGATCGCCTGCACCGGCAACCTGGCGACCTCCAGCAGCACCAAGGTCTGGTACCCGGCCCGTGAGCCCGGTGTGATCGCTGTCGCCGGCCTCGAACGCGGCAGCGACAACCTGTGGTCCGGGTCGATCACCGGGCGGGCGACGGTGCTCACCGCTCCCGCCAGCGGGCTGGTCGGCGCGAAGTCCCCCGACGGGTACTGGCGGGTGCAGGGCACGAGCTTCGCCGCACCACTGGTGACGGCCACCGCCGCGCTGGTCCGGTCCCGCTACCCGCAGATGCCCGCAGGTGAGGTGGTCAACCGGTTGCTGGCCACCGCTCGGGACATCGGCCCGACCGGGCGGGACGACCGCTTCGGGTACGGGGTGGTCGACCCGGTGGCCGCGCTGACCGCCGAGGTCCCTCCGGTGACCGTCAACCCGCTGGACGACCAGACGTCGCCCGGAGTGACTGGTTTCGGCCCGGCTCCCGGCTCGGCCGACGACGGCCCGGTGGCCGGTGCCGGCAGCGACCCGCTCGGCCTGACCGCGCCCCACCAGCAGACCCGGTGGACGGCCCGGGCGGCCGGCGGCCAGGACCCGTCCGCGCCGGAGGAACTGTGGACCGGGGTCGTGCTCGTCGTCGCCCTGCTCGGCAGTGCCGCCCTGATGATCCGCCGGTTCCGTCAGCGGGCTCGCTGACCGCGCGCCGCCAGGATGCCTGACGGGCGGCCCGGTCGGGTAGAACCGTGAGATGAGTACGCAGCGACCGCCCACCCTCGCCTCCGCCGACCAGTCGTCCTGGCGGCAGCGCCGACTCGACCCGGACCACTCGCTGGGGCTGCGACTGACCCTGGCCTCGGTGGCGGCGTTCCTGGTGCTGGTGCCCTTCGCGCTGCTCACCCTGCTGGTGCTCGGTGCGTGGGCGCCGCTGCGTCGGCTGGACACGACGGTCACCGACGCCCTGCACACCTACGCGCAGGACCACCGGGGCTGGGTCGTGCTGATGCGGATCTGGACCGAAGTGTTCGCGCCGATGCCGCTGCGCGCGGTCGCCCTGCTCCTGGTGGTCTGGCTGCTGCGCCGGGGAGCCCGCCGGCTGGCCCTCTGGGCGGCCACCACCATGGTCGTCGGTGGCCTGGTCGGTCCGCTGCTCAAACTGCTCGTCGGCCGCGACCGGCCGGAGTTGCTGGAACCGGTGGCACGGGCCGCCGGCTACTCCTTCCCCTCGGGGCACGCGCTGAACGCCACCCTGGCGGCCGGGGTGCTGCTACTGGTGCTCCTGCCGTACGCCGGACCGGGGGCGGCGCGGGTCGCGCTCTGGGTCGCCGCCGTGCTGCTCACCGTGCTGACGGGGCTGAGCAGGGTGGCGCTCGGCGTGCACTTCACCAGCGACGTCCTGGGTGGCTGGCTACTCGGAGTGGCGGTGGTCGCGGCGACCACCGCCGCGTTCACCAGTTGGCGGGCGCACATCGGTCTCCGGCCGGTCCGGCCCACCCGGGACGGCGTCGCCCCCGAGGTCGATCGGCAACCCGGAGCGGCCTGAGGCCTGCTCGGGATGCTGGTCACCCGGGTGTTCGCCCGGGGCTGGCCGTTCACCGTCCAGGACGCGGTGAACCGGGAGTTGGCCAGCTCAGGTGCACTCGCCGGTGCCCACCTGCCGGTTACGTTCGGCGCCGGCCAACGCCACCGGGCGAGCCTCGGCCGCCGTCACCGCGAAGCCGGTGTTCGGGTCGTCGGCGGCCGCCGCGAAGATCACGCCGAGCACCAGGCCATTGGCGGACAGCAGCGGGCCGCCGGAGTTGCCGCTGCGCACCAGCGCCCGGATCGTGTAGATCTCCCGCGTCACGTCACCGGAGGAGTAGATGTCCGGTCCCTTGATCTTGTCGACGTCGCGGACCCGCGCCGACTGCGCGTTGTAGGGGCCGTCCAGCGGAAAGCCCAGCACGATGGCGTCCGAGCCGCTGCCGGCGTTGCCGGCGGCGAACCGTAGGGACGGGCCGGGCAGCCCGGGCACCAGCAGGACGGCCAGATCCCGGTCGGGGTCGTAGACCACCACCTTGCCGTCGTACCGCTCACCGCCCAGTTCCACGGCGACCGAGCGGGTGCCGGCCACGACGTGCGCGTTCGTCATCACCCGGTCGTCGGCGTACACGAAGCC
Organism: Micromonospora sp. B9E7; assembly: GCF_039871815.1. Taxonomy (NCBI): domain Bacteria; kingdom Bacillati; phylum Actinomycetota; class Actinomycetes; order Micromonosporales; family Micromonosporaceae; genus Micromonospora; species Micromonospora sp. B9E7. Next base: position 42,062 of record NZ_JBDPLX010000010.1, on the reverse strand, counting down.
GGAGCCCTCGATGCGGCGCGAGCAGCCGGGCGCGGAGCCGAGCACCTTGACGACCGACCGCTGACCGTTGACCACCACCTGCGAGCCGGCCAGCGCCGGGTCGGGCGGGTCGACCTGCCGGGCCCGGGTGGGCGCGAGGTCACCGAAGACGTCCGGGAACCCGTCGGTGTCGACGGTGTCCTCCAGCGCGGTGGACAACTGGTGGGCCTGTTCCGGCACGACCCGGTTGACCACCGTGATCAACGCGCTGTTGCGTACCGACGCGGCGAGCCAGGGCACCGAGGACGAGCCGAGCGGCACCGCGACCAGCCAGGCGAGCAGCAGCACCGCGAGCAGCGAGACCAACGCCCCACCCACGTCGTCGATCCGTTTGCCCACGTCGCTGGTGATCGTCTTACGCAGATGCGAGCCGAGCCAGCCGGCGAGCGCCTGCCCGACCACGGCCAGCCCGAAGATCGCCACGAGCGAGATCACCACACGGGTGCCGGCGTCCACGAACTGTCGGGCGAACATCGGCCCGAGTTGGAGACCCAGCAGCAGACCGAGGAAGAAGCCGGACAGCGAGGTGATGCCGATGACGAAACCCTGGCGATATCCGCTGATCGCGAACACGAGCATGAGCAGCAGCAGGACGAGATCCACGACGGACACGGGTCAAGCGTACGGGCAGTACGCCCATCAGATGACCATCGCTTGCCGAAGGTGACCGTGCGGTCAGCGTAGGGCTGTCTCGTCAGCCTCGTCGGTGCCCGCCGACGGCGCCGGGGTCGCCCCGCTCGGTGGCAGCTCGACCACCCGGTCGCGCGGCCACGGACGCGCCCAGCCACCCATCTCCAACAGCGTGGCCAGCACCCCGGCGGTGAAGCCCCAGACGAGCATCCCGCGTGCCGAGAACGCCGGCCCGATCCATCCGCTCGGGTGGCGGACCCGCAGCCGGTTGGCCGGGTCGACCAACTCGCTGACCGGCAGCCGGGCGACGTGTGCCACCTCGGCGGGCTCCCGGGGATGTACCGGGTGCGGGTCGTGCCACCAGGCCAGCACCGGGGTGACCACGAAGTCACTGACCGGGATCCACAGTTTCGGCAGCTCGGCGAGGACGGTCACGCTCGTCGGGTCGAGACCGACCTCCTCGTTCGCCTCGCGCAGCGCGGTGGCGCGCACGTCGGCGTCCTCCGGGTCGGCCGCACCGCCCGGAAAGGCCGGCTGGCCGGCGTGGGTACGCAGGGTGGCGGCGCGTTGCAGGACCAACACGTCGGGGCCGGCGCCGGGCTGCTCGCCGAGCAGCACCAGCACGGCGCTCTCCCGGCCGCCCTCGGCCGGGGTGGTCAACCGGGTGAAGTCCTCGGCGCGGGCGGTGCCCAGCCGGGTCAGCAGCGGCTCGCACCACTCGGGTGGTCGACGGGTCACGCCGGCACCGTCAGACCGAGGTGCTGGCGGACCAGCTTGGCGAGTTGGGCATCGTCGAGCGCGCCGGTGGCGTCGATGTGCCGGATCCGGCCGTCGGCGTCGACGAAGAGGGTCAGGGGGATGGCGTTGCGCCTCAGCTCGCGTTGCAGCGCCTCGCCCTGGTCCACCAGGATCGGGAACCGGACGCCGAAGTCCTCACCGATGGACTGGGCGCCGCTGCGGCTGTCCCGGCTGTTGACCCCGACGACCTGGAGCTGACCGGCGACCCGCTCGCTGAGCCGCTGGAAGGCGGGCAACTCCTTGCGGCACGGCGGGCACCAGGATGCCCACACGTTGATCACCGCCGGCCCGGCGACGGAGCGCAGTGCGACCGGAGCCCCACCGGTGAAGCAGGACAGCGTCAGCTCCGGCAGCGCCTGCCCACCAGCGGCAGGGGCCGTCGTGCCGGGGGTCGGCGTACCGGAGCCGGGTGACGCGGGCGTGGGCGTCGTGGCCAGCGTGGCGCAGTCGCGGAACGGCGAGGGTCGTTCGGCGGCGGCCGGGCGGGGGGCCGGGTCGTCGTCGGCCGTGCCTCCGGTGCAGCCGGCCACGACCAGCAGCAGCGGCAGGACGAACAGGGCGAGGCGGCGGTTCACGGCACCTCCGCGGCGACCGCCTGGGCGGGCACCAGATCCGGGTCGACCCCGGCGGCCACCGCGAGGTCGCGGGCCCGGGGACCCTTGAGCAGCTTGGCGGCGGCAGCCGGCTCGGTCGGCCCGGTGCCGTACGAGGGGCAGAGTTTCGCGAGCGTGCACGCCCCGCAGGCCGGCTTGCGGGCGTGGCAGACCCGTCGCCCGTGGAAGATGATCCGGTGCGACAGCATGGTCCACTCGCGCTTGGGGTAGAGCGCGCCGACCGCATGCTCGATCTTCACCGGGTCGGTCTCGGTGGTCAGCCGCCACCTGTGGACCAGCCGCTGGAAGTGCGTGTCGACGGTGATGCCCGGGACGTCGAAGGCGTTGCCGAGGATCACGTTGGCGGTCTTGCGGCCGATGCCGGGCAGCGTCACCAGGTCGACGAGCCGGCCGGGGACCTGCCCGTCGTACCTGTCGACGAGGGCCTGCCCGAGCTTGAGCAGCGAGTCCGTCTTGTTGCGGTAGAAGCCGGTGGGCCGGATCAGCTCCTCCATCTCGCCCCGGTCGGCCCCGGCGTACGCCGCGGCGCTCGGGTAACGGGCGAAGAGCTTGGGGGTGACCTCGTTGACCTTCTTGTCCGTGCACTGCGCGGAGAGGATGGTGGCGACGGCCAACTCCAGGGCGTTGGAGTGGTCCAGCTCACAATGTGCGTCGGGGTGCGTCTCGGTCAGCACCCGGCCGATCTTGCGGGCACGGCGTGTGCGCCCTAGGTCGGTCTCGCTGGCGGCGGGAGGACTACTGGTCACGACGGTCAGCCTACGTCGCACCCCGGACGTTCCCGACGGGTCAACCGGCGGCGGGCGGCGAGATCTCGCCCTGCCCGTCGAGCCGGGCGCCGGCCTTCGGGAAGTCGGCGCGGCTCAACTCGGTGACCAGACCGAGGCCCCGCTTGTTCGGGTCCATCGTCGGCTTGCCGGCGTCGTTCATGTACGTCGAGGTGAACGAGCCGCCGGCCCAGCTGCCGTCCGGCTTCAGCGACACCTTCAACACCCCGCCCCAGCCGAGGCGACCGTCGTTGTTCAGCGAGTTGCCGCCGCCGGCGAAGTTGCCCAGGCTGTACGCGATCAGGCGTCCCTGGTAGAACTCCATCCCGCGCAGCACGTGCGGCCCGTGCCCGACGATCAGGTCGGCACCCGCGTCGATCATGGCGTGGGAGAACTTGACCGGGTCGCCCCGGTTCTCGCCCAGGAACATCTCGGTGCCCGGCTTCACCCGGGTCTTCTCCGCACCCTCACCACCCATGTGCACCTGCACCACGACCAGGTCGGCCATGGTGGCGGCCTTGGCGACCACCGTCTTCGCCTTGGCGATGTCGACCAGGCTGTTCGACCAGACGTACGACGAGAAGCCGGCAACCGCGACCTTCACGCCCTTGACGTCGACCACGGTGATCTGGTTCGGAGCGCCGGTGTGCTTCAGGTCGTACTTCTCCAGCGCCTTCTGGGTGTTCTCGTAGCCCTTCGGCCCGTAGTCGTACCCGTGGTTGTTGGCCTGGTTGAGCAGGTCGAAGCCGGCGTCGCGCAGGTGTGCCGCGTACTCCGGCGGCGCACGGAACTGGAAGCAGCGGGTGGAGTTGGCCCCGCACTTGCCGGTGCCGGTGTCCACCGTCAACGGCTCTTCCAGGTTGCCCATCACCAGGTCGGCCTTGAGCGCCTCGGTGACCGAGGTGAAGAAGCCCTTCCCACCGGCGGCGGGCAGGCGGCTCGGCGCGTTGCCCATGATGATGTCGCCGGTGGCGGAGAGCGAGATCGCGGCGTCCGCACCGGAGGCCGCCGGCTCGGTCGCACCCGGTTCGGCCGTGGCCACCGGAGCACCGGTGCCACCGCCGCCGGCACCGGGCTGCCAGACGGGAGCCTCGCCGCCCGCGTCGGAACAGCCGGCGACGAGCAGGGCGGCCAGCAGCGCGGCGAGGCCGAGGGCGACGCGGCGACGCGGGCGGGACGCGAGGGGGGCGGGAGCGTACATCGTCCGCGACCCTACCGGGCCGTAAACGCGCCGACGACAGCCGATCGGTCGAATCTTCAGCCGGTGAGCTGCTCTGACCAGGGCACAACCGCCCGGGAACCCCCGGCGAGCACCGCCGCGTGCACCGCGCGAGCCAGCGGGGCACCCCAACGGGAGCGCGGCCCCCCGTACGCGGCCTCCGGCCCGTCCACCGGGCAGAGCACGGTGACCGCGTCGGTCGGGGTGCCGGTTCCGGGCAGACCCAACGCGCTGATCGCCTGGGTTTTCGCCTCGGTCGCCGTGGCCACCGCGTTGACCAGTGCCGAGTCGGCGAGCCGACCCGGCACGTACACCACGATGTTGACCGTGCCGACCCGCTGGACGAGCCCGGCCGGCGTCGGCGCGGCCGCGAGCACCGGCGTGCCGAGCCCCACCGTCGCCCAGGCCCGCACCCCGGTGTCGGTCCGCGCCACCACCTCGCCGACGTGCACCCCGGTCAGCAGGCCGACCCCGGGCCCGTCGAGGGCGAGGTCGGCGGCGAGGGCCGCCAGGTGCGCGGCGGGGTCACCGCGGTCGTACGACATGGGTACGGTCGCGTTCAGCACCCAGCGCCGGACCCCTATGCCACCGCCCAGCGGGCCGCTGCTGACGGCCCGCAGGGGCACGTCCGCGCGCCAGACGAGCAGCGGAATGTCCCGCCCGTCCTCGGCACGGCTGGTCAGAGTCGGGTCGCTCAGCACGTCGGGCAGGTTACGCCCACCGATCACGATTCCAGGGGCGACCTCTGATTCATGCTCATGTGCGCCTAGACTTGGCGGCGCGCGAGGGGATCAGCGGACGGCGACCCCGGCCGACGGACGGCCCGCACAACCGGAGGTGCGCGATGGACGAGGTACTGGCCCGCAGCGGGATCTTCCAGGGTGTCGACCCGGAAGCTGCCGAGGCGCTCGCCAAGGAGATGGAGACGATCGAGGTCCGCAAGGGCGAGATCGTCTTCAACGAGGGCGAGCCCGGCGACAGCCTCTATATCCTGCTGTCCGGGAAGATCAAGGTTGGTCGCCGCGCAGCGGACGGCCGGCAGAACCTGATCGCGGTGATGGGGCCGTCGGACATGGTGGGTGAGCTGTCGCTCTTCGACCCTGGTCCGCGTACGGCGACCGCCACCGCGGTGACCGACACCCGGTTGGTGCGACTGCGCAAGCAGGCGCTGCGCCCGTGGCTGAACAACCGCCCGGAGATCGCCGAGCAGTTGCTCCGGGTGCTCGCCCGGCGGCTGCGTCGGACCAACGACTCGCTCGCCGACCTGATCTTCACGGACGTGCCGGGTCGGGTCGCCAAGAACCTGCTGCAGATGGCGGGACGGTTCGGCACCCGCGACGGCGGCGTCCTGCGGGTGACCCACGACCTCACCCAGGAGGAGATCGCCCAGCTCGTCGGTGCCTCCCGGGAGACGGTCAACAAGGCCCTGGCCGACTTCGCCTCGCGCGGATGGCTTCGGCTGGACGGCAAGAGCATCATCATCCTGGACCCGGAGCGCCTGGCCCGTCGCGCCCGCGTCTGAGCCGTACGGCCCGTCCCCGTCTCCCGTCACCGACGGTAGGCGGGGACGTTTCGTCTGCCCGGCGCAGAAACACTGGTCGGGGCCGGCCGGAGCGGTGAGGGTGGGGCCATGGTGAACAGGGTTGCTGTGCTCTCCGACATCCATGGCGTACTCCCCGCGTTGGAGGCCGTGCTGGCCGAGCCGGACGTCGCCGCCGCCGACCTGATCGTGCTGACCGGCGACATCGCGGCCGGCCCACAGCCGGTCGAAGTGCTGGACGTGCTCGCCGACCTGGGTGAACGGGTCTGCTGGGTGGGCGGCAACGCCGACCGTGAGCTGGTCGAGGCGCGAGCCGGGAAACCCGCGTCGATCGAGGTGTCGAACTGGGCGGCCGGGCAGCTCCGCGACGACCAGGTGGCCCGTCTCGCGACCCTGCCGGCGACGGCGACGTTCGCGATCGACGGTCTCGGGCCAACGTTGTTCTGTCACGCCACCCCTCGGGACGACGAGGAGGTCGTGCTCGTCGACTCCCGGATGTCGCGCTGGGCCGAGGTGTTCGCCGGTCTACCGGCCGAGGTCACGACGGTGGTCTGCGGCCACACGCACATGCCCTTCACCCGACTGGTGGACCGACGCCTGGTGGTCAACCCGGGCAGCATCGGCATGCCGTACGGGGGCGCGGGCGCGTGGTGGGCACTCCTCGGGCCGGGCGTCGAACTACGCCGTACCGCCTTCGACGTGGACGTGGCGTGCGCCCGGGTGGCGGCGGAGTCGACCTTCCCCGACGCCGCGACCTGGGCCGACGAGTACCTGCGCTCCCAGCACAGCGACGCCGACGCGCTGGCCGTCTTCGGCCCCCGCGACGGCCGCTGACGCGCCGGCAGCCTTCGACCCCCGAGCCCTCCGAGACACTGACGCAACAGTTGGAACCTGGGGCTGCGTGCCTTTGGAGCTGAATCGTTTGCGACATCGACGCCAGTGACCCGCGGACGTGACCGGAAGCGACCAACAGATCCGACCCACAGGTCCGCCAGCAACGCCGACTGGCGGATGACTCGTCTGTGTTATCAGCTCCAAAGGCGGCCAGCACACCGCGACCACCCCATCCTGAGCCCCACTGCCGCACCGCCGACCGCTGCGCCGCAGCGCCGCAGCGCCGCAGCGAGCTCGACGGCACGACACCGAGGCCAGAAAAAGTCAGTCTTGACTGTTTGTTTATCAGAACGCAGGCTGTTCGCGTGCCTCCCACATCGACGCGAGTCCCTCAGCAGGAACGCAGCCGCGCCACCCAGGCCCGACTGCTCGAGGCGACCGTCGACTGCCTGATCGAGCACGGCTGGTCCGGCACCACGACGACAGTCGTCGCCGCCCGGGCCGGTGTCTCGCGCGGGGCCCAGTTGCACCACTACCCGACGAAGGCCGCCCTGGTGACGGCCGCCGTCGCCCATCTCGCCGAGCGGCGGGCCGCCGAGTTGCGCACCGAGGCCGAGGCGTTGCCGGCCGGCCCGCAGCGCCTCGACCGGGTGATCGACCTGCTCGGCGTGGCGTTCACCGGGCCGCTGTTCGTGGCCGCTCTCGAACTGTGGGTCGCCGCCCGCACCGACCGGGAGCTTCGGGACGCCCTGGTGCCGCTGGAAGCGACAGTCGGCCGGGAGATGCACCGACTCACCGTTGCCCTGCTCGGCGTCGACGAGCGTCGACCCGGCGTCCGCGAAGCGGTGCAGGCCACCCTCGACCTGCTGCGCGGGCTCGGGGTGGCCAACCTGCTCAACGACGACTCCGCCCGTCGTGCTGCCCTGTTGGCCACCTGGAAACGCCAACTCGCCACCCTGCTCACGCCCTGACCGCCGGCCGCACCGGCCCACCACCGACCGGAGGCACCATGGTCGACCTCACCGACCTGCTCGCGGATCTGGCCGCCGAGTCCGCCCAACTGGACGCCCTGGTGGCTCCACTGCCGGCGGCCGACTGGGCCCGGCCCACTCCGGCGCCCGGCTGGAGCATCGGGCACCAGATCGCCCACCTCGCCTGGACCGACCACGTGGCGCTGCTGGCCGCCACCGATCCCGAGGCGTTCTACGCGACGGTGACCACCGCACCGGACGCGACCCGGCTCGTCGACGCGGGTGCCGAGGAATTCCTCGCCCCGCCGGTGGAACTGCTCCACCGCTGGCGGGCCGGCCGGTCGGCGCTGGCCGACGCGCTGGACGCCGTCCCGGCCGGCGAGAAGCTGCCCTGGTACGGCACCCGGATGTCGGCCACCTCGATGGCCACCGCCCGGCTCATGGAGACCTGGGCACACGGTGAGGACGTGGCGAACACCCTCGGCGTCGGCCGCCCCGACAGCGAGCGGCTGCGGCACGTCGCGCACCTCGGTGTGCGTACCCTCGGGCACGGCTTCGCCGCCCACGGCCGGGCGGCGCCGACGACGCCGGTCCGGGTCGAGCTGGTCGGGCCCGGCGACGACACGTGGAGTTGGGGCCCGGCGGACGCCGCCGACCGGGTGACCGGCCCGGCTCGGGACTTCTGCCTGCTGGTCACCCAGCGCCGCCACCGCGCGGACCTCGCCCTGGTCGCCACCGGCCCGGTGGCCGACGAGTGGCTCGACGTGGCGCAGGCTTTCGCCGGGCCGCCGGGTGTCGGCCGTGAGCCGGCTGGCGGAGACGGGGTACGAGCGTGATCCGCGTCGGCAACGCCTCCGGCTTCTACGGCGACCGGTTCACCGCCTGGCGGGAGATGCTCGACGGCGGTGAACTGGACGTGCTGACCGGTGACTACCTGGCCGAGTTGACCATGCTGATCCTCGCCCGGGACCGACTGCGCGACCCCGACCTGGGCTACGCGAAGACGTTCCTTCGTCAACTGGAGACCTGTCTCGGCACGGCCCTGGAGCGTGGGGTGCGGATCGTGACCAACGCCGGGGGGTTGAACCCCGCCGGTCTGGCCACCGCCATCGACTCCCTCGCCGCCCGGCTGGGCCTGCCCGCCAAGGTGGGGTACGTCGAGGGCGACACGATCCAACGGACGGACGCGTTGAGCGCCAACGCCTACCTGGGCGCGTTCGGGATCGCCGCCTGCCTCGACGGCGGCGCGGACGTGGTGGTCACCGGCCGGGTCACCGACGCGTCGCTGGTGGTCGGCCCGGCCATCGCCCGGTACGGGTGGAGCCGCGACGATCTCGACCAGTTGGCCGGGGCGACCGTCGCGGGGCACCTCGTCGAGTGCGGCGCACAGGTCACCGGAGGAAACTTCAGCTTCTTCACCGAACTGCCCGACGGCGGGCACCGGCCCGGTTTCCCGATCGCCGAGGTGCACGCCGACGGTTCGGCAGTGCTCACCAAGCATCCCGGCACCGGTGGCGCGGTCACCGTGGAGACGGTCACCGCGCAACTGCTCTACGAGGTCGGTGGGCCGGCGTACCTGGGGCCGGACGTGGTCACCCGACTGGACACGGTGACGCTGAGCCCGGACGGACCAGATCGGGTCCGGGTCTCCGGCGTCCGGGGCACCCCGCCACCGGCCACGCTGAAGGTGGGCGTCAACAACCTCGGTGGCTTCCGCAACTCGATGACGTTCGTCCTCTGCGGACTGGACATCGAGGCGAAGGCGGCGCTGGTGCGCGGGCAGGTCGAGGAGGCGGTGGGCAAGGACGGGCTGGAGTTCACGCTGGCCCGCACCGACCACCCGGATGCCGCCGACACCGAGGCGGCCAGCGCGCTGCTGCACGTACACCTACGGCACGGTGACAAGACACGAGCCGGCCGGGCCTTCTCGGCCGCCGCGGTGGAGCTGGCCCTCGCCTCGTACCCGGGCTGCACGCTGACGACCCTGCCCGGCGACGCGACACCGTACGGCGTCTTCACCGCCGACGAGGTGCCGCAGGACGCCGTGGCCCAGGTCGCGGTGCTGCCCGGTGGTGAGCGGGTGCCGATTGCCCCGCCGACCAGCACCGCACCCACGCCGGAGGACGAGACGACCCCGGGCGGGAACGTGGCGGTCGGCGGTCCGACCCGGCGGGGCGCGCTCGGCGAACTGGTCGGCGCGCGCTCCGGGGACAAGGGCGGAGATGCCAACCTCGGCGTCTGGGCGCGCAACGACGCCGCGTACGCATGGCTGCGGGACTGGTTGACCGTCGCGCGCCTGGCCGAGCTGCTGCCGGAGACCGCGCCGCTGCCGGTGCGGCGCTACGAGTTGCCGAACCTGCGCGCGGTCAACTTCGTCATCGAGGGCCTGCTCGGTGCGGGGGTGGCCGCGTCCACCCGGTTCGACCCGCAGGCCAAGGCGCTCGGTGAGCTGCTGCGCGCCCGGCTCGTCGACCTACCCGCCGACGTGCCGACCGGGCCGACCGGGGCTACCGGGGTGACCCGATGAGCATCGTGGACACTCCGGAGCGGCGGCAACTGCGGGAGCTGACCCGCGCCTTCGTGACCCGTGAGGTCTTGCCGCACCTGGACGACTGGGAGCGGGCCGGCGAGGTGCCCCGGGCGCTGCACGCCACCGCCGCGAAGATCGGCCTGCTCGGCATCGGCTTCCCCGAGTCGGTCGGCGGCAGCGGCGGTGACCTGCTCGACTCGATCATCGTGACCGAGGAGCTGATCCGCTCGGGTGGCTCGTCCGGGCTGGTGGCGGCCCTGTTCACGCACGGCATCGCGTTGCCGCACATGGTGGCGGCGGCCGGCGCTCGCACCGGTGGCTCGCTGGGCGGCACACTCGGCGGCACGTCGTCCCCGAGTGACGAGGGGCTGATCGAGCGGTACGTCCGGCCCACCCTCGCCGGCACGATGATCGGCGCGCTGGCGATCACCGAACCGGACGGCGGCTCCGACGTGGCCGGCATCCGCACCACGGCTCGTCGGGACGGCGACCACTACGTGGTGAACGGGTCGAAGACGTACATCACCAGTGGGCACCGGGCCGACTTCGTGACCACTGCGGTCTGCACCGACTTCCCCGGCAGCGGCGCGCTCACCCTGCTGGTCGTCGACAAGGGGCTGCCCGGGTTCACCGTGGGACGCCGGTTGGAGAAGCTGGGCTGGCACTGCTCGGACACGGCCGAGCTGTCGTTCGTCGACGTGCGGGTGCCGGTGGCCAACCGGATCGGCGCGGAGGACACCGGCTTCCTGGCGATCATGCAGAACTTCGCCGCGGAACGGCTCTCGCTGGCCACCCAGGCGTACGCGACCGCGCAGCGCTGCGTCGAGCTGGCCGTGCGGTGGTGCCGGGACCGGGAGACCTTCGGTCGTCCGCTGGCCAGCCGACAGTTGATCCGGCACCGGCTGGCGGAGATGCACACCCGGGCCGAGGCGGCCCGGTCGTACGTGCACGAGGTGGCCGACCGGGTCGCCGCCGGCGAGCCGGTGGTGACCGAGGTGGCGATGGCGAAGAACGTGGCGGTGGCCGCCTGCGACCACGTCGTCGACCAGGCGTTGCAACTGCACGGCGGCTTCGGCTACCTGCGCGACGCGGAGGTGGAGCGGCACTACCGCGACGCGCGGATCCTCGGCATCGGCGGCGGCACCACCGAGATCATGAACGAGATCATCGCGAAGGGCATGGGCCTGTGAGCACTCTGGACAGCGCGATCGACCCGACGTCACCCGGGTACGCGGCGAACCGGGCGGCTCTGCTGGAACGGTTGGCGGAGCTGGATGCCGCCCTGGACCAGGCTCGGGCCGGTGGGGGCGAGAAGTACGTGTCCCGGCACCACGCGCGCGGCAAGTTGCTGCCTCGGGAGCGCATCGAGCTGCTGGTGGACGCGGACAGCCCGTTCCTGGAGTTGTCGCCGGTCGCCGCGTTCGGCACGGACTTCCCGGTCGGGGCCAGTGTGGTCACCGGGATCGGGGTGGTCGAGGGGGTGGAGTGCCTGATCGTCGCGAACGACCCGACGGTACGCGGCGGTGCGGTCAACCCGTGGTCCCTCGCCAAGACCCGGCGGGCCGGTGAGATCGCGCTGGCCAACCGGCTGCCGATGGTCAACCTGGTCGAGTCGGCCGGGGCGGACCTGCCCACCCAGGCGGAGATCTTCATCCCGGGTGGCCGGGTGTTCCGTGACCTGACCCGGCTCTCGGCGGCGGGCATCCCCACGGTCAGCGTGGTCTTCGGCAACGCCACGGCCGGTGGCGCGTACGTGCCGGGGATGTCCGACCACGTGATCATGATTCGGGACCGGTCGCAGGTCTACCTGGCCGGGCCGCCGCTGGTGAAGATGGCGACCGGCGAGGTCACCGACGACGAGTCGTTGGGTGGGGCGGAGATGCACGCCGGCACGTCCGGACTGGCCGACTATCTGGCGGAGGACGAGCGCGACGGCATCCGGCTGGCCCGGCAGTGCGTACGCCGGTTGAACTGGCGCAAGCAGGGCCCGTTGCCGCGTTCGGCGGTGCCGCAGCCACCGAAGTACGACCCGGAGGAGCTGCTCGGCATCACCAGCGCCGACCTGAAGGTGCCGTTCGACCCGCGTGAGGTGCTGGCCCGGATCCTCGACGGCAGCGACTTCGACGAGTTCAAACCGGCGTACGGGAACGCCTTGGTCACCGGCTGGGGCGAGCTGCACGGCTATCCGGTGGGCGTGCTGGCCAACGCCCGTGGGGTGCTGTTCAGCGAGGAGGCGCAGAAGGCGGCCCAGTTCATCCAGCTCGCGAATGCCGCCGACACCCCGCTGATCTTCCTGCAGAACACCACCGGCTACATGGTCGGCACCGAGTACGAGCAGCGCGGCATCATCAAGCACGGCGCTTTGATGATCAATGCGGTGTCCAACTCGACGGTGCCCCACCTGACGGTGAACCTGGGCGCCTCGTACGGGGCTGGCAACTACGGCATGTGTGGCCGCGCGTACGAGCCGAGGTTCCTGTTCACCTGGCCGAACGCGAAGTCGGCGGTGATGGGACCGGCGCAGCTCGCCGGGGTGCTCTCCATCGTGGCCCGGCAGGCGGCGGCTGCGCGGGGGCGCGACTACGACGAGGAGTCCGACGCGGCGATGCGGATGATGGTCGAGCAGCAGATCGAGTCGCAGTCGGGCGCGTTGTTCCTGTCCGGCCGGCTCTACGACGACGGGGTGATCGACCCTCGGGACACCCGGACCGTCCTCGGGCTCTGCCTCTCGGCGATCCACAGCGGGCCCGTCAAGGGTGCCGACGGCTACGGCATCTTCCGGATGTGAGGGGTCAACCGATGATCGAACGTTTGCTCGTGGCCAACCGGGGAGAGATCGCGCGTCGGGTCTTCGCGACCTGCCGTGCACTGGGCGTGGAGACGGTCGCCGTGCACTCGGACGCGGACGCGGCGGCGCCGTTCGTCCGGGAGGCCGACCAGGCGGTCCGGCTGCCCGGGAACACTCCGGCCGAGACGTACCTGCGGGTCGACCTGCTCCTGGACGCGGCCCGGCGCACCGGCGCGGACGCGGTCCATCCCGGTTACGGCTTCCTCGCCGAGAACGCCGAGTTCGCGGCGGCGGTGACCGACGCCGGGCTGACCTGGGTCGGCCCACCCGCCAAGGTGATCGCCGCGATGGGTGACAAGTTGGCGGCGAAGGCGTTGCTGGCCGACGCGGGTGTGCCGATGCTGCCGAGTTGGACCGACACCGACGCGGTCACCGAGTTCCCGGTGCTGGTGAAGGCGTCCGCCGGTGGCGGCGGCCGGGGCATGCGGATCGTCCGGAACGCCGGGGACCTGGCCGAGGCCGTGGCGTCCGCGCGCCGCGAGGCGGCTGCGGCGTTCGGCGACGGCACGGTCTTCATCGAGCGGTACGTCGAACGCGGCCGGCACGTCGAGGTGCAGATCTTCGGCGACACCCACGGTACGGTCGCGGCTCTCGGTGTCCGGGAGTGCTCGATCCAACGCCGGCACCAGAAGATCATCGAGGAGGCGCCCGGGGTCATCGGCGCGGAGCTGCGGGAGCGGCTGCACGAGGCGGCGGTGGCGGCCGGGCGCGCGGTGGACTACGTGAGCGCCGGGACGGTGGAGTTCCTGCTGGCACCGACCGGGGAGTTCTTCTTCCTGGAGATGAACACCCGCCTCCAGGTGGAGCACCCCGTCACCGAGCTGGTCACCCCGGTCGGGCTGGACCTCGTCCGGCTGCAGCTGCTGGTGGCCGAGGGCGACCCGCTGCCCGAGCACGGCTACTACCCCGCCGCGCGTGGCTGCGCGATCGAGGTGCGACTGTGCGCCGAGGATCCGGCACAGGGCTGGCGGCCCGCCACGGGCACCCTGCACCGCTTCGACGTGCCGGGGGTGGACCGCGAGTTCGGCTGGCTCCAGCGGTCCGGTCTGCGGCTGGACTCCGGGGTGGTGGCGGGCTCGGAGGTGGGCGTGCACTACGACTCGCTGCTCGCCAAGGTGATCGCCGTGGCGCCGACCCGGTCCGAGGCGGTCCGTGCACTCGCGGGCGCGCTGGCCCGGGCCGAGGTGCACGGGGTGGCGACCAACCGCGATCTGCTGGTCCGGGTGCTCCGCAGTCCGGAGTTCGCGGCGGCCGAGATCGACACCGGCTTTCTGGACCGGCACCCCGAGGTCTTCGCGCCGCTGCTCGCCGCCGACCAGCTTCCGGTCACCGCCCTCGCCGCCGCACTGGCGGCCGCGGCGCACCGGCGGTCGACCGCACCTGTGCTCGGCGGGCTGCCGTCTGGGTGGCGCAACGTGCCGGCCGTCCCGCAGGTCACCCGGTTCGGCCTGCCGGAGGGTGAGATCGAGGTCCGCTACCGGCTGGACCGCACGGGCCGACTCGCCGAGTGGTCCGCCGAGTACGACACCGACGAGCGCGACGCCGCCAGCCAACCCGGTGCCACCGACGACCGCGCCGAGCGGCCCGCCGTCGAGCTGGTCGAGGCGACGCCGGATCGGGTGGTGCTCGACGTCGACGGGGTTCGGCGCGCGTACCGCGTACACCGGGTGGGGTCGGCGGTCTTCGTGGACGGCCCGGACGGCGCGGCGAGCCTGACCGAGCTGCCACGGCTCCCGCTGCCCGTCGCGGAGGTGCCGGCCGGGTCGCTGCTTGCGCCGCTCCCCGGCGCGGTGACCCGGGTACACGTCCAGGTCGGCCAGCGGGTCGCGGCGGGCGATCCGCTGCTCACGCTGGAAGCGATGAAGCTGGAACATCCCGTGCTCGCCCCGACCGACGGCGTGGTCGCCGAGTTGCCGGTGCCGGCCGGTGGTCAGGTGCGCACCGGCGCCGTGCTGGCCGTCATCGACAACTGAAGAGGAGGACCCCCGATGACCTTCGATCTCACCCCCGAGCAGGACCAGCTACGGGACGCCGTGCGGGCGTTGGGCCGTCGCTACGGCCATGGTTACTTCGTCGAGAAAGCGAAGGCCGGCGAGCACACCACCGAACTCTGGGCCGAGGCCGGCCGGCTCGGCTACCTGGGGGTCAACATCCCGACCGAGTACGGCGGTGGCGGTGGCGGCATCACCGACCTGGCCATCGTCTGCGAGGAGTTGGCGGCGGCCGGCTGCCCGCTGCTGCTGCTGGTCGTCTCACCCGCCATCGCGGCCACCGTGCTCAACCGGCACGGCACCGAGGAGCAGCGCAAGCGGCACCTGCCGGGCCTCGCCGACGGGTCCCAGAAGATCGTCTTCGCGATCACCGAGCCGGAGGCCGGCTCCAACTTCCACCGGCTCGGCACGGTGGCGCGCCGCGACGGCGACGGCTGGCTGCTGAACGGCCGCAAGTGCTACATCTCCGGGGTCGACGAGGCCGGGCACGTGCTGGTGGTGGCCCGTACCGAGGATTCCTCCACCGGCAAGTTGAAGCCGGCGCTGTTCCTGGTGCCGACCGACGCGGCCGGGTTGACCCGGTCCAAGCTGGACATGGAGATCGTGTCCCCGGAGAACCAGTTCCTGCTCTACCTGGACGACGTGCGCGTGCCCGCCGACGCGTTGGTCGGCGAGTCGCTGGACGCCGGGCTCCCGGCGCTCTTCGCCGGGCTCAACCCGGAGCGGATCACCGTGGCCGCGATGGGGGCCGGCACCGGCCGGTACGCCATCGAGCGGGCCAGCGAGTACACCGCCACCCGCACGGTGTGGGGTGGCCGGAGCATCGGCTCCCACCAGGGCGTCTCGCATCCGCTGGCACACGCGGCGGTGCAGGTGGAGCTGGCCCGCCTCATGATCCAGAAGGCGGCCACCCTGTACGACGCCGGCCGCGACCTGGAGGCCGGGGTGGCCGGCAACATGGCCAAGTACGCGGCCGGGGAGGCCGCCGCGCTCGCCGTGGACACCGCCGTCCAGGTGCTCGGCGGGGCCGGCATGACCACCGAGTACGGGGTGGCCACGTTGCTCGGCGCGGTGCGGGCGGGCCGGATCGCCCCGGTCAGCCGAGAGATGATCCTCAACTTCGTCGCCCAGCACGTCCTGGGCCAGGACAAGTCGTACTGAGCCCGCCGACGGGCGGGCCGAGCCGGCCCGCCCGGCCGTTGATCGACTCGGTTTCCTGGGTTCCGGGGTGTCCGAGAGGGGCCAGTGACACCCCGATTTCCAGGAAGCCGAGTCGATCAGCCGCTCGGCCGCGTGACGCGCGGCCTCCTCACGCGCCTTGTGTGCCCGAGCGCTCCCGCTGGTGCAGGATCGCCACGGCCACCGCGAAGAGCAGCGCGGGCGCCAGCACCAGGGTCAGCCACTGCGCCAGGGTGAGCGCATCGAGGACACCGTCGTGGGTGGAACGCTCCAGGAACGTCCCCGTGGTGCCGAGCCCCACCCGGGTGAGCACCAACGTGACGCCCACCGGAACCACAAGCGCGAGCAGGCGTCGCCGCAACACCGCCGGCGTCGACAGGATGACAAGGGCGAAGAGCAGGTATCCCGCAGTCAGCAGGATCGCCTCGATCCGGCCGACGCCGACGGTGAAGATCCACGTGCCGTAAACGGGAGTCGTCGAGTCATCAGCACCAGTCACCTGGGCGATGCTCGGAGCACCGACGCTGACCAGCGTCGCCGCCGCCAGCGTGCCGAGCCGCCAGCGCGCGAGGGAAGCCGTGGCGGAACGGGGAGCACGGACGGCGAGCATCAGCGGAACCATCGCGGCGAGCACGGCGGGCCAGAGATTGCGCACCGTGGAATATTGCCCGTAATCCTCGGCGACCCGCACCACCTCGAACGCCGCGCAACAGACGGCGATCGCGGCTGCTGCTCGGCCCCACCCGAACACGGCCGACACCGCCACGGTGAGCCACAGCAGCGCCACGAGACCGACCGGCCAGAGGACGAACTTCTCTCCTAACCCCTCGGGATAGCTGTCCGCGAACATGGCGAGGTGCAGCATCGGAACGCGCGCATCCCGCACGAACAACATCAACGCGGCGATCAGGCCGAGCGCCTGTGCCGCCTCCCGCCACGCATCGCCCGAGAATCGAGCACCAGCCTGGCGGACATGCGCGTGCAACGCCCCGCCGAGCAGGGCGAGCACGTCTCGCGCGGCCGGCCTGCGCTGGCCCGGGGCCGCGTCGTCCAGCAGCACGCCGATCATCTCGTCCTCGTACTGCCGCCGGTAGGCGCGGGGATAACAGGCGATCAGCCGCCGGTAGGTGTGGTCCAAACTCACGCCGCACCGCCGTCGAAAATGAGACCGGCCCGGCGCAGTCGCACGCTCGCCGCCTCGGCGTTGCTGCGCAGCCGCGCCGACTCCTCGGCCAGGCGTTGCGCCCCCGCGGCGGTGAGTCGGTAGTACCGGCGCAACCTGGACTGCACCTGCTCCTCGCGCTCGATGTCGACGAGACCCTCGGTCCGCAGCCGGTCCAGGGCTGCGTAGAGGGTGCCGGCGCGCAGGTCAACGCGCCCGTCGGAGATTCGGCGGACCTCGTCGAGGAGCGCGTACCCGTGCCGTGGGGCCTCGACGAGCGCGGTAAGGATCAGATAGGTGGACTCATGCATAGAAGCCTTCGCCATTACCGAAGCATATACCGCGTGACTGCATATACGGTGAGACTTCCGCCGTGAAATCCGGTGGCGGCGATCAAGCTGGGGTACGGCAGGTGGCGTCGATGCGGTGGACCGGGCGGACCCGCCGGCCCATGCCCTCCAACAGGGAGTCCTCGACGTGGAAGTCGTGGATGCGTAACTGGTGCCGGGGCAACTCCTCCTCGCTCGGGCAGAGCACCTGCGCGCGGACCAGGTCGACCGGGACGTACCGGACCCCGCCCTGCTCCTGCAGGATCACCATGTTGACGTCGTCCGTGGTGACCACGTGCCCACGTACGTCCTCGGTCGGCCCGCTCTCCGGGCCCACAGTGGTGACGGTCAGCGGCAACACCGGCGTGCTGATCACCGGCACCGCGGCCCAGACCAGCGTGGCCAGCACCGCCACCTCGGTCACCGACGCCAGGGGCCGGATCACCACACCCGGCAGGGGCCCGGCGATGAACAGAGCCAGCAGCGGAGGCACCACGATGAGCGCCAGCGCCAGCCCCTCACCGCCCTGCTCCACCGCCGCACGCAGCGTGGGCAGCATCAGCCAGCCGTACCCGGCCAGTAGCGCGACGATGATCAGCAGCCGTGGCACCACCCGCTCGTGCAGGCGCGCGGGGCGGAGTTGGAACGCGGCCGCGAACGCCGGCAACAGCAGCGGAAGGTAGAGCAGCGGCCAGGTGATCAGGGCGAGCAGGAAGCTGGCCAGCACCACCCAGGCCGGGGTGATGTCGGCCCAACGGGCGAAGAGCGGACGGCGACGGGTGCCCGGCGGTAGCTGGTCGGCACTGACGGCCAGCACCGCGCCGAGCGCGAACACGGCGACCATGCCGGTCGAGAGCAGCCGGGCCGCAGTGGTCAGGAAACCGGCGAGCAGGTTGACCGGCCCGACGTTCGCGACCAGCAACAGCGTGGTCTGGAGTTCTCCGCCGGCCTCCACACCGAGCCGGAGCACCGAGAAGATCGCCGGTACGCCGACCACCGCCGTCCAGAACGACTGGCTGGCGCGGGCGCGGCGCTCGGCCGGGTCCCATCGGACCCGTCCAGGCTCGACGTCGGCGACGACCGGCTCGACGGGTTCGGCGACCGGCACACCAGCCGGCCAACCGACGGCGTCCACCCCACCAGCCGCAGGCTCCGTCCCGTCGGTGGTCGGCGCGGTGGCGTCGTCGCCCGGCACGGATCTGCGAGGCGGCGGGACCGGGCCGTCGCCGCCGGCGGCGGTGGTCGCCGCGCTCACTTCGCGGGTGCCTTGTCGTCGAAGTCGACGAGCTTCGGCACCTCCAGCGGTTGCGGCTGACGCTTCTCGGCCGCCAGCCACGGACCGAGAGTGCGGTTGTACGCGGTCTGCCATGGGCTTGCCTGCTCGTCGCGCCCCTGCTGGTAGCTCTTCTGCAGGAAGAACGCGACCAGGTCGCGCAGTGCCGGGTCGCCGATCGGCACACCGATGCCCAACAACTCGCTGGTGCCGAAGGGCAGGTCTACGATCTCGAACTCCTTCGGGTGGCGGGCCAGGAAGCCGGCGAGGATCGTCTCGTCGGAGCTGACCGCGTCGTAGCGGCCGGCACGGATGCCGTTGACGCAGTCGCCGACGGTCTTCACGACCAACGCCTTGACCTGGTGGCTTCCCAGCTCGGCCTCGGAGGTGGAGCCGCCGCTGGTGCAGATCTTGTAGTCCGGGTTACGGAGGTCCTCGATGGTGCTGATCTTGCCCTTCAGTCGGGCCGGCACCATCACCTCCTGGGTGGTGACGAAGTACGGCCCGGCGAAGCTCACCACCTTCTTGCGCTCCTCGGTGATGGAGAAGCTGGACACCACGAGGTCCACGGTGCCGCCCTGCAGCGCGGGGATCCGCTCCTCGGTGGCCACCGGCACGAACTCCAGCCGCTGGTCCCCCTCGTAGCCGAGGGAGGCGGCGATGTACTTGGCGATCTCGACGTCGAAACCGGCGTGCTCGCCGTTGCGCAGCTCGCCCATCAACGGCTCGTTCGTGGCGACACCGATGCGTAGCTTCGACTGGCCGTAGATGTGCGTCTCGCGCATCTTCTCCTGCACCGAGCGCAGGTCGGGCTCCTGCCGACTGTCGCAACCTGCGGCGGCGGCCAGGGCGAGGGTGAGGGCGACGGCCAGCGTCGACGCGATCGAGCGGAGCCGGGACTGCGACCTGCCTGAGTTCATGGGCGACCTCGCTGCCGGAAGAGCCTGCGGGACACCGAGAGTAGCGGCTCTTGTCCACTGCGTGTGGACGTCGGCGGCCACGTCGGGCCGGTCCGCCGATCGATGTCGATCGGCGCGGCGGTCGGCTCTGCGGTTGACAGCCGGCCTCGTCACGACATGCTGGACGGGTGAGCCGATTGCCCAGACCCGATGCGCGGACGGTGGCGGTGCTCGCGGCGCTGGGAGCCCTCGCGCCGCTGGTCATGCTTGTCGTCTGGCGCCGACAGGATCTTCTCGGCGTAGCCTTGGCACTACTCTGCGTCCTGCTGACCATGGTGGCCGGGGTCGCCGTCTCCGCCGCCCGGCAGGGCGACGCCCCGGAGCCCGCGGACCGTCCGGCGACCGTCGGGCCGCCCGAGCTGATGCCCTACGGGATCGACGCGGACACCCTCGACGCCCTCGACAGCCGGGATGCGTTGCGTGCGGTGCGTGACCGACGACGCGGGACGAACGGGCTCAGCGGCGGCCGGTGAGGGTGGGCGCGGCGAGCGCGTCCACCCCCCGCCCGGCCAGACACCGGTACGCCCGGTCGATGCTGCCGTCGACCGGGGGTAGCACCTCCAGGTGCCAGCCGCTCGGCTCGGCGATCCCGGTGGTCAACCGGAACGTCGTCGCGCTGCACACCTGCCGCACCTGGGCAGCGGCGATCACCTCGTCGTAGTCCGCGCCGACCAGCGACACCGGCAGGATGCCCTCGGCGTACGTCTCCCAGGTGTGCCGGCCGGCGCAGGGCAGCCGGGCCGCCTCCGCGCGGCTGCCGCGGATCCGCACCGGGCCGAAGCACTCCAGTTCGGGCAGGCAGCGGGCGCCCTCGGGCAGGGCGGTCGGCGCGCCGGTGCCGGTCGCGCAGCCGGGCAGCGGGCCGGTCGCCGGTGCGGCGACCTGGGTGACCGACGGGTTCGGGGTGGGCGTCGGCGTCCGGTCGGCGACCCAGGCTCCGGCGGTCGCAGAGGCGGCGAGCGCGAGCACGCCCGCGCCGCCGAGGAACCAGCGCCGCCAGCGGCGGCCGCCGGGAACCGCCTGTTGGGTGTCCTCGATGGCCGGGCGGGGCACCGGGGGGCTGACCGGGTAGGAGCCGGAGAGGGCCGCGCCCCCGCCGACCGGGGCGCCGCTGACGGGTGTCGACGGTGGCCCGAGGGGCAGGTTGGCGAGGAGGTCGTGCAGCTCCAGGGCGGAGGGACGCTCGGCGGGGTCGTTCGCCATGCCGAGGCGCAGGACCTCGATCAGCTCGTCCGGCACGCCGGGTAGGGAGGGGAGCGGCTGGTTGAACATCTCCAGCACGGTCACCAGGCTGGGGTTGCGCTCGGACTGCCAGCGCGGCGGTCGGCCGTGCATCACCGCGTAGAGGGTGGCGCAGAGCGCGTACACGTCCACGGCCGGTGACGGCGGGCTGTGGCTGAACATCTCCGGTGGCGCGTACGCCGGGGTGAGCACCTCCAGCGTGACCGAGGCGTCGCGGTGCTCGGCGAGCACGGCCAGCCCGAAGTCCGCGAGCACGGCCGAGTTGAAGTGCGAGTAGAGGATGTTGGCCGGCTTGACGTCGCGGTGCAGCACCCCGGCCGCGTGCGAGTGCGCCAGCGCGTCGGCGATCTTCATGCCGAGGTCACGGGCCTCCACCGGGCCCAGCGGCGAGGTGCGCATCCGTTCGGCGTACGAGCCGTCGCAGAGTTCCATGATCAGGTAGGGATGCTGGTCGACGGTGACCCCGACGTCGAAGAGGTCCACCACGTGCGGGTGCGACGACATCCGGCCGGCCGCCCGCGCCTCGCGCAGGAAGCGGGCCTGATCCCGCTCGCTGTCCAGCGTCCGGTTCTCCACCTTGACGGCGACCTCGCGGCCCACCGAGATCTGGGTGGCCTGGTAGACGGTCGCGTAGCCACCCCGGGCAAATACCCGCAAATCAGTCAGACCGGGCACGATCGGAACCGGCAAGCCGCCGCTCGGGGTGTCCGTCACCGCTCGAAAATACCCAACCCGGCCGGTGGCTCAGCGCACCGCGTCCGCCGGAGCGGCTCCGGCTGGACCGGTACCCTCCTCGGCGGCCGCAGCCGCCGCAGCGCCCTCGGACGTGTCGACGTCGCCGGCCGGCGCGCCCCGGCGAGCGTCCAGGCGCAGGCCGACGGCGGTGGCCACGGCCCCCAACCCTTCCCAGGCCGCCACGCCGAAGAACCGGTCGGGAGCGATGTCGGCCAGCACCGCGATGGTGAAGACGGTGAACGTGACCAGCCGGAAGACCACGGTGAACCGGTAGAACGCCCGCCACTCGGTGACCGTGGCCAGCAGGTAGTAGACGCCCATGTTGAACGCCGCCATCGAGGACGCCAGCAGGAACGTGCCGGTGTGATCACCGACGGCACGGGTCTCCGGCACCTCGAACCCGAGCATGCGCAGCTGCGCCTCCGGCCAGAGCAGCCCGACCGTGCCCATCACCAGCGCCAACACTCCGAAGACCGCGATGGTCCAGCCCGCGATGGAACGCGGCAGCTTCATGAAGGGCCTCCCCAGGCACGGCGATGGTCACCACTGTGGACCAGCACACGGTGGTGACACGCTAGCGGCTCCCCCCGACCACCACATCCCCAAAACCGGCAGAAACCCTGCCCCCTCTCGCACCCGACCCCGTCGAGTTGATCAAGAGGTTTCGGTCACCGGAGGGCCGCTTCCTGACGCAAACCTCTTGATCACCTGGGTCAGGGGGAGGATCAGGGGGGACGGGGTCAGGGCGTGGGGGTCAGGCGGGCCCGGAGGGCATCGGCGGCGGCGCGTTCGCTGCGCTGCTCGGTCGCGTACGCCAGGCGGACCGCCTCTTCCGCGCAGGACAGCGCCTCCGCCGGCTGGCCACAGGCAGCCAGCGCCTCGGCCAGCACACTGGCCGCGATCACCTGACTGCGTACGTCCTCGGCCGGCGCGGTGACCGCCCGCCGGGCCCAGTCCAACGCCTGCTCCCGCTGACCGTGGGCGAGCAGCGCCGACGCGTACTGGGCCATCGTCTGGCGGCGGGAGAAGAGCAGCGAGGGCCGGTTCGCGGCGGCCGTGGCCACCGGGGCGAGCAGCCCGACCGCGGTCGCCGAGTCGCCGGCGGCCAGGCGCGCCGTCGCCAGCAACACCCGAGGCGCCACCTGCGCCGGAGCCTGCGGATTGTGCGGCTCCACGGTGGTCAGCACCGCCCGGGCCATCCGCTCGGCGGTCTCGCAGTCGCCCAGGTCCAAGGCCACGAAACCGCGCAACGTGCCGGCCATCCCGGTGAGCAGCGGGTGCGAGGTGCGCTCGGCGTACGCCAGTGCGTCGGTGAGCAGGTCCGCCGCGTGCTCCGGCTCGCCCAGCCCTCGCGCCACCACCGCGCGGACCACCAGCGCGAACCCGCGCCCCCAGTCGTCGGAGGCGGCGGCGAACTCCCGGTACGCCCGCCGGGCCTCCCGGTCCGCCTCGGCCAGGTCGCCCAGCTCGGCGGTGGCGAACGCGGCCACCGCGCGCAGCGTGCCCACCGCCCACGCCTCGCCGACCCGCTCACCGAAGGGCAGGAACACCTGTGCCATCCGACACGCCTCGCGCAGCCGGCCGGCGAGCAGTCGGGCGAACGCCGTGGTGCCCCGCAGCCAGGCCTGCCCGTACGGGTCCTTCAGCTCGGCGAAGAGCCGGGCGGCCCGGCCGAGCACGGCGTCGGTGCCGGCGAAGTCACCCCGGGTGGTGGTGACCCAGGCCAGGTTCTGTAGGGACCAGGCCTGCCCGCGCCGGTCCTGCGCGCCGAGGCTGACCTGGTACGCGGCAGCCAACCGGCTGCTCGCCTGACTCAGCCGCCCCGCCACGAAGTCGGCCATGCCGAGTCGGCGCATCGCGGTGGCGCGCTGGACGGGCAGGTCGGCCGCCGTGGCCACCTGCAACGCCTCCTGCCAGGCGGTCATCGCCCGGCCCTGATCACCGAGGGTCTCCTGGGCCTGCCCAGCGAGGAGCAGGGCACCGACCCGGGTGGCCTCGTCCCCCGCGTTCGCGGCGATCTTCTCGGCGTACGCCAGCGCGTCGACGACCCGGCCGACCTGGAGCAGGGCCCGGGCGTGCACCACCCGGTCGGCCGCCGGCACTCCGTCGCGGGCAAGCTCGGTGGCGCGTTCGGCGTACTCGACGGCCAGCAGCGGCTCACCGACGGACAGCGACCGACGGGCGGCCCGGCCGAGCGCGGCGACGCCGAGTGGTACCACCGCGCGGGCCGGCGCGTCCGGGCGCAGCTTCACCGCGTCGGCGAGCGTGGCGGCCCGTTCGACGTGCGTCGCCACGAAGTCGTCGCGGGCCTCGTCGGTGAACCCGCCCGGCGCGGCGGGGGCGGCCTCGTCCGCCGGCGCCGCCCAGCGGGCCAGCGCGGCGTGCCGCTCGGCCAGCTCCGCCTTGCTCACCCCGGCGTACGCGGCCTCCCGCATCAGCGGGGTCGCGAACGAGTACCCGGTCCGGGAGCGGTGCAGCATCCGCCGTTGCAGCAGCTCCTCGACGGCCCGGTCGAGTTCCACGGCGACCACGGCGGACGGCCGGCCATCGCGGCCGGCGCGCTGCTCGCGCATCGCCTCCAACGCCCCGTTCGGCACCGTGTCACCGATCACCGCGGCGTCCCGCAGCACCGACCGGGCGTCCGGTGGCAGCGCGTCGATCCGGGCGGCGAGGACGGCGGCGAGGTCCCGGGAGAGCAGCCGGCTGCCCAGCGAACCGGGCACCAGCCGCCAGCCGGCCGACGGGCTCTGGTCGCGCTCGCCGGTGCCGGCCCGCTCCGACGGTGCGCGGACGCCCCGCGCGGACTCCGTGGTGAGCGCGCCCCGCTCGATCAGCAGGGTGACCAACTCGGCCAGGTAGAAGGGGTTTCCCTGCGCGGTGGCGAGCAGCCGGTCCGTGTCGGCCTGCGGCAACCTGCCGCCACCGAGATAGCTCGTGAGCAACCGCGCCGCGTCCGCGCCGCGCAGTGGCGGCAGCGAGTGCACCTCGGCGTCCGCGACCCGGGTCAGCGCCCCGGCGGTACGCACCAACTCCGGCCGACCGAGCAGCAGCACCAGCACCGGGCCGGTGAGCCTGGACAGGGTCAGCCCGAGGGCGCTGATCGTCTCGGCGGTGGCGTCGTGCAGGTCGTCCACCACGATCACCAGCGGCGCTTCCGAGGCGAGGCCGCTGAGCAGGTCGGCGACCGCGTTCGGCACCGCCTCCGCGTCCGCGGCCGGGACGCCCGACCCACCCCACTCGCCGGTGTCGGTGCCGGTGTGCGCGGGGAGTTCGCCGTAGCCGAGCAGGGCGAGCAGTTGTTCGGTGGCGATCGGCGCGGTCTCACCGCCGGAGCGGGCGAGCCGCTGCCCGAGCCGCCGCAGCCTCTCCTCCACCGCCGGTCGGGTCAGTGCGGTGGCCGCGTCGCCGGGCAGGCCGACGGCGGCACGAACCAGGTCGGCCAGGGGCGCGAGCCGGCGTCGCTCACCGAACGCCGCGCACCGCACCGAGAGCACCCGGGCGCCCGTGTGCGCCGCGTACCGGCCGGCGCCGACGTCGTACCCGGCGGCGAGGCGCTCGACCTCCGCGGCGAACCGGGACTTGCCGATGCCCGCCTCGGCGGTCATCAGCAGCACCCGCGGGTCACCCTGGTCGATCACCTCGGCGAGCCGGCCGGCGACCCGGCCGATCTCCGTCTCCCGGCCGACGTACGGCGCCTCGTCGCCGAGCCCCGACCGGGTGCCCGGCGCGTCCAGGAGACCCAGCAACTCGTACGCCTCGACCGGCTCCCGCTTGCCCTTGAGCCGCAGCGGACGCAGTGCCCGCCAGGACGACACGTGCCGGGTCGCGGCGGCGGTGCGCCCTCCGGCGTACACCGCGCCGACCGCGGCGGCGTCGGCCAGCCGGGCGGCGGTGTTCACCGTGTCGCCGATGACCGTGTATTCGATCGCCGCCTGGATGCCCGCGATGACGTCGCCGGTGTTCAACCCGACCCGCAGCCCGAGCGGCGCGCCGCCGCCGCGCTCGTCGTCGAGCACCCGCCGGACGGCCCGCTGCATGGACAGGGCGGCCCGGACCGCGCGTTCGGCGTCGTCCTCGTGCGCCACCGGTGCGCCGAAGACCGCCATGATCCCGTCGCCGGTCAGCTTGTCGACGTGCCCGCCGAACGTCTTCACCGCGCCGGCGAGCGCGGCGAGCACCCGGTCGGTGACCGCGCCGACGCGTTCCGGGTCGAGGTCCTCCGACCAGGAAGTGAACTCGGAGAGGTCACCGAAGAGCACGGTGACCACCCGGCGCTCGGCCGCCGGCAACGTGGCGGCGGCCGGCAGCGCGGCACCGCAGTTGTGGCAGAACCGCGCGCCGGGAACGGCAACGGTTCCACACACGGGGCAGGTCACATGTGCTCCAACCCACTGACCCCGGGCGCGGATTCCCCAGGGTCGACACCCAGATGTTCGAGCTGGGCACGGACCGACCACTCGGCCGCCCACCAGAGCGAGCGGTCCACGTCCGCGTAGACCGCCGCCACCACGTCGGCGGGCGTGCGGGCGCCGGCTGCGACCGCTGCCCGGACCTGGTCGAGCCGGGCCCGGCGGTGCGCGAGGTAGAAGTCGGCGGCGGCGGCGCAGTCGGCCAACGCCGGGCCGTGCCCGGGCAGGGCCGGGATTCCCCGGTACGCGGACAGCAGCTCCAGACTGGCCAGGTAGTCGCCGAGGTGCCCGTCCGGGTGGGCGACCACGGTGGTGCCCCGGCCGAGGATGGTGTCCCCGGTGAGCACCGCCCGCTCCTCGCCGTGCTCGACCAGGAAACAGACCGAGTCGGCGGTGTGCCCTGGTGTGCCCAGCAGACGGATCTCCAGGCCGAAGCCGCCGAGCTGCTCACCCGGCTCGGTCAGCGGCTCACCGCCGATGGTGTGCGCCGGGTCGGCGGCGAGGACGTGCACACCGCCGAGCAGTTCGCTCAGCTGGGCGGCACCCTCGGTATGGTCGGGGTGGCCGTGCGTGATCAGGATCAGCCCGACGGGCCCGTGCTCGGCGATGCGGGTCAGGTGCCCCTCGTCCGCCGGCCCCGGGTCGACCACGACGGCCTGCTCGGCCGACGGGGCGCGCAGCACCCAGGTGTTGGTGCCGTCGAGGGTCATCGGCCCGGGGTTCGGCGCGCGCAGCAGCGTCACCCAGGTCGGCAGCTCGTCGGCGGGCGCCGTCGCCGGCGCCGTCACGTGCCCGCTCATGGCTGCGATCGTACGACCCCGCTCGCCACACCCCACGATCTTGCCCCGCGAACCGGAAGGAAGGGCCCCTTATTAACGCCTGATGTATAGGAAGGGGCCCTTCCTTCCGACGCGTCGCGGGGCGACGCCGAAGCGTCAGGCGACCTCGACGATCAGTTCGACCTCCACCGGGGCGTCGAGGGGCAGTTCGGCCACTCCGACGGCGCTGCGGGCGTGGCGGCCAGCCTCACCGAAGACGGTGCCGAAGAGGTCGGAGGCACCGTTGATCACTGCGGGCTGGCCGGTGAACCCGGGCGCGGAGGCCACGAAACCGGTCACCTTGACCACCTTGACCACGTTCTCCAGGCCGACCAGTGAGTCGACCGCGGCCAGCGCGTTGAGCGCGCAGCGCTGGGCCAGATCCTTGGCCTGCTCGGCGGAGATCCCGGCGCCGACCTTGCCGGTCGCGAGCAGTTTGCCCTCGGCGATCGGCAACTGGCCGGAGACGTACACGTGCTGGCCGGACTGGACGGCCGGCACGTAGCTGGCCACCGGCGGCACGACCTCGGGCAGTTCGAACCCCAGCTCGGCAAGCTTCGCGTGCGGACCGTTGCTCACCGCATCACCCCGGGAATCCGCTGCGCCGCACTGCCCGCGCTCACGCCTTGGGCCGCTTCAGGTAGGCGACCAGCTGGTCCGGGTTGGGCCCGGGGACCACGGCGACGAGTTCCCACCCGTCCTCGCCCCAGTTGTCGAGGATCTGCTTGGTCGCGTGGACCAGCAGCGGGACCGTGGAGTATTCCCACTTCTGCATCGCTGAAGGGCTCCCTCTCGGTGCGGAATTGTTCGAGGGACAGCCTACGGTCCGCTGGCCGGGCGGGACGCGGGACGCTGCTCCGGAGTGGTCGGCAACTCCCCACAGAGCCCTTCGTGCTCGTACCCCTGGGGGCAGCGGGACCGGTCGGGCAGCAGCAGGTCGCAGAAGACCCGGTGCCGGTTGTTCTGGTCGTCGGCGTTGGACACCGTGGTCTCGCCGGCGTCCAGCTCGGGCAGGAAGCCCAGGGACACCGCGACCCGGCCGGCCAGCACGGTCGCCGCCGCCAGACTCGGCACCCGGATCGGCAGGTGGATGACGTAGCCCGCTTCGTCGTCGTCGCGGGCCCGCTCGGCGGGGTGGATCGGCGTCCGGGCCACCTCCGCCTGCTCCGGCATTCGGCGGTACGACCGTTCGTTGACCGGATGGCCGCCGACGGGCCCCCCGCCGGTCTCGACCGCGGAACCGGGCCGCCGAGGCCGGTCGTTGGTCGGGAACTGGGTACGAGGGATGTTGTCCGCGTCGCGCATGCACTGCCTCCGGTCGTACCTCTCGGATCATGCTTCCGGGCCGGACGTATTCGTCCGTTCCGGCCCCCGCACCGGGACGAAGGTAGGTCGATGGCCCCAGTCCCACCAACAGGACGCGCACAACCAGCCACCAACAGTCACATATGCGACACACCGCAGGTCGGGGGCCCGACACCGAATTGGACCCGGGTACCGCCGACCGGATCGCTGGACCGTGCGGCACGGCCGCGGAGACACCGATCCGGTCATCGACCGCTACCCTTCCGGTCGGACGGTCGCGCAGCGCCCGGCCGCCCGCTCGATCACGCTCGGCGCCAGGGGTGGCGGCGGGCGCCGCACCCCTGGGGGAACGACATGACCCACCCGCCCAGCGGCGACCAGGCCGGCTCACCCGCTCACCCGCCGGCCCACCCGGATCCCGCCGGTCAGCCCGGCACGCCGACCGTCCCCAGCCAGCCAATCCCCGCACCGGCGCCCGGGCAGCTCGCCCTCCCCGCATCCTCCGCCCAGCCGGCGCTCCCCGCCGGCCCCACCTCACCGGCCTTCCCCGGGCAGCCGGCCGGCCCCCCTGTCCAGCCGGCCTTCGCCGGGCAGCCCAGCGCCGGGCAGCCGGAAGGGCCCGGCGGCCCCACCTCGGCCGCATCGACGCAGCCGGGCGCCCCGAACCCCTCGTCGATTCCCCCGCCCCCACCGGCCTACCCGTCGTACCAGGGCGCGGCCGAGCCGAAGAAGAAGCGCGGGCTGCTCATCGCGGCGATCGCACTGATCGTGATCATGGTGCTCTGCGTGGGTGGCGGTGTGGTGGCGTTCCTGACCCTGCGCAACGCCGAGACCGGTGAGGGCGCCAAGGAGCCGACGGTCGCCGTCGACGAGTTCCTCACCGCGGTCTACAAGGACCGCGACGCCGCCAAGGCGGCCAGTCGGGTCTGCGCAGCCTCCCGCGACGACGAGAAGATCGCCGCGAAGGTCGCCGAGGTGGAGAAGTACGCCTCCACGCACCAGAACCCACGCTTCCGGTGGACCACCCCGAAGGTGGACAACCAGACCGGCGACCGGGCCACCGTCTCCACCCGGGTCACCATGACCACCTCCGACGAGAAGGTGGCTGACCAGGACCTGCGCTTCACGGTGGTGCAGAAGACGGGTTGGTGGGTCTGCGAGGTCGCGTGACCGCCGGGCCTGGATAGGCTCGACGGGTGTGTGCAGCTGAGCGGCCGATCGAGCCGGCCGGTACCGGATGGTCCGCCCGCCTTCACGTGGTGACCGGCAAGGGCGGCACCGGCAAGACCAGCGTCGCGGCGGCCCTGGCTCTCGCGCTCGCCGCCGGCGGCCGGCGCACCCTGCTGGTCGAGGTCGAAGGACGGCAGGGCATCGCCCAGCTGTTCGGCATCGACCCGCTGCCCTACGAGGAGCGGCACCTCGCCGACGCCCCGGACGGCGGTGAGGTACGCGCTCTCGCGGTGGACGCCGAGGAGGCGCTGCTGGAGTACCTCGACATGTTCTACAAGTTGGGTGCGGCCGGTCGGGCGCTGCGCAAGCTCGGTGCCATCGACTTCGCCACCACCATCGCACCGGGCCTACGGGACGTGCTGCTCACCGGCAAGGTGAAGGAGGCGACCACCCGCACCTCCGGGCAGCGCCGCGCGTACGACGCGGTGGTGTTGGACGCCCCGCCGACCGGACGGATCGGCCGTTTCCTCAACGTGACGGCGGAGACCGCCCGGCTGGCGAAGGTGGGCCCGATCAAGACCCAGAGCGAGGGTGTCTCGGCGCTGTTGCGCTCCCCGATGACCGCGGTGCACGTGGTCACGTTGCTGGAGGAGATGCCGGTACAGGAGACGGTGGACGCGATCGCCGACCTGACCTCGCTCGGCTTCGGCGTCGGGAAGGTGCTCGTCAACGGCGCTCGCCCTCGGCTGCCTGCCGGCCCCGCGGTCACCGCCGCGGAGCTGCGACGTGGGCTGGTCGCCGCCGGGCTGCCGGCCGATCGGGACACCGTGGCCGGTTTGCACGACGAGGCTCGGGACCAGCTCATCCGGCGCGAACTGGAAGATTCGCTCCGCGCCGAGCTGGTGGAGTTGGGGCTGCCGATGATCGAGCTGCCGTTGCTGTCCGACGGGGTGGACCGGGCGGGCCTCTCGACCCTGGCCCAGGCCCTCGTCAGCGCCGATTGACTCACACCTGAGCTCAGCACGGGCGCGTGGACCCACGCGGCCCGATACGCTCGATTGGTGCCTTCCGAAGACGCGGCGCCGCAGCTGGACGTCGACCAGATCCTCGCCGACCCGGGCGTGCGGATCGTCGTGTGCTGCGGTGCCGGCGGGGTGGGAAAGACCACCACTGCCGCGGCGCTGGCGCTGCGGGCGGCCGAACACCACGGCCGGCGCACGGTGGTGCTCACCATCGATCCGGCTCGCCGGCTGGCGCAGTCACTGGGCCTGACCGAGCTGGACAACACCCCTCGCCAGGTCAAGGGCATCGACGTCGAGAGCAGCGGCGGCGAGTTGCACGCCATGATGCTGGACATGAAGCGCACCTTCGACGACGTGGTGCTGCAGCACACCGATCCGGCGAAGGCCGCGGAGATCTTCTCGAACCCGTTCTACCAGGCAATGAGCTCGACCTTCGCCGGCACGCAGGAGTACATGGCGATGGAGAAGCTGGGCCAGCTGCACGCCCGCGGCGAGTGGGACCTGATCGTGGTGGACACGCCCCCGTCCCGTTCGGCACTGGATTTCCTGGACGCGCCCGCCCGACTCTCCCGTTTCCTCGACGGCCGGATGCTGCGACTGCTGCTGGCTCCGGCACGGAGCGGCGGACGGAGCATGTTCAGCCTCGTCACGGCCTCGTTCGGGATGTTCTCGAAGGTGGTGCAAAAGGTGCTGGGCGCCCAACTGCTCACCGACCTGTCCGGCTTCGTGGCCGCCCTGGACTCGATGTTCGGCGGTTTCCGGCAGCGCGCGGAGCAGACGTACCGCATCCTCCAGGCGCGGGAGACGGCCTTCCTGCTGGTCGCCGCACCGGAGCCGGACGCGGTCCGGGAGGCCGCCTACTTCGCGGGCCGTCTGCGCGACGAGCGGATGCCGCTCGCCGGCCTGGTGCTCAACCGGGTGCACCGACCGGCGGTGCCGGAGCTGGACGCCGAGCAGAGCCGGGTCGCCGCCGAGCGGCTGACCGAGCTGGGTGGGCACGAGGCCACCGTCGACGTGTTGCGGGCGCACGCGGCGCTGGCCCGCCAGGCGGTACGCGAGCAGCAGGTCGCCGCGCGCTTCACCGAGGCGTTCCCGGCGGTGCCGACGGTGTCGGTGACGGCTCAGCCCGCCGACGTACACGACGTCGACGGGCTGCGGACGATCGGCGAGGCGATCAGCCAGCCGTGACCGGGATCAGTTGGCCGCGCTGACCAGGATCTTGTCCTTGCCGGTCTTGTCCTTGCTGTTCTTCTTCATCGCGGCCTCGAACATCTTGCGCCAGCTCGTCACCTGCGGGTGACGGCGCAGCAGCGCCCGCCGTTCGCGTTCGGTCATGCCACCCCACACACCGAACTCGATCCGGTTGTCCAACGCGTCGGCCAGGCACTCGTACCGAACTGGGCAGCTCCGGCAGATCCGCTTCGCCACGTTCTGTTCGGCGCCCTGTACGAACAACGCGTCCGGGTCCCCGTTCTGACATGCCGCCAGCGACGGCCAGTCAGTGATCATGCCCATGTGTACACGTCCCCCCTTGCAGTACCTACCGACCTCGTCGATGCACGTCAGCCGGCAATTCCCCCCGATCGCCCGGCCTGCCTTCCCCAAGGCGGCGCGGACGACATGTGGCTCTGTCGCCGCCCCCATCATGCTCTGTAGTCGACCGATTACGCAACGTTGTCGACGAAATCCATCATTTCGGACAGTCCCGGCTTCCCGGGCCTTCGATCGCCGGTTACCCCGCCCAGGTCGGCGATAACGCTGCGCCGCCTCCTGGGATCGGAGGAGACTCACGCCAGGTCACACGCAACCAAGTAGCGGGGGTCGTGCGTTTAGCACAACGAGGGCAGCGCGCGCAGGAAATGGGGAAAGAACGCCCCAGCGCCCCTCGTTCCCTACTCGCGTACCCTGTCGAGGTGACCTGGATGCGGAAACGTGACCACAATGTGCTGACCAACGCCGCATCGCTACTCGTGTGTGGCCTGTTGGCCGGCGTGGTGGTCGCTGCGGCGGCCTTCCCCGCAGTGGCGATGTCCGGCTTGGCCGCCAAGGCCGGCGCCGAGACATTCGGCGCCCTGCCCACGGAGCTGACGGTGGCCCGTGCGCCACAGATCAGCTACCTGTTGGCATCGGACGGCAAGACACCGCTCGCGACGATGTACGACGAAAACCGGCGCGACGTGAAGTTCGACGACATCTCGCCGTTCATGCGCAAGGCGATCATCGCGGCCGAGGACCACGACTTCTACAAGCACAACGGCGTCGACATCAACGGTGTCGCCCGCGCGTTCGTCAACAACCAGAGCGAGGGCTCCGGCCGGCAGGGCGCCTCGACGCTGACCATGCAGTACGTCCGGCTGGCCATCGCCTACTCGGCCACCCACCCGGCCGACGTGGTCGCGGCGACCGAGGACACCAGCGCCCGCAAGCTCCGCGAGATGCGACTGGCCCTCCAGGTCGACAAGGAATTCTCCAAGGACGAGATCCTCACCCGCTACCTCAACCTCGCCTCGTTCGGCAACGGCGCGTACGGCATCTTCGCCGCCAGCCAGGTCTACTTCGGTAAGCCGCCGAGCAAGCTCAAGATCGAGGAAGCGGCGCTGCTGGCCGGCATGGTCAAGGCACCGACGACGAACGACCCGACCACCAAGGCCGGGTACCCGCTCGCTCTGGACCGCCGCGACTACGTCATCGACAACATGGTCGAGATCAAGGCCATCACCCAGCAGGAGGCCGACGCGGCCAAGGCCGTCAAGCTCGAGGTGAAGGACAAGCGCACCCCGAACGGCTGCGTCTCCGCCAACGTCAACAGCTGGGGCTTCTTCTGCGACTACTTCTACCGCTGGTGGATGCAGCAGGAGACGTTCGGCTCGACCACGTACGACCGGGAGCGGCGGCTCAAGAGCGGCGGCTACACCGTGGTGACCTCGATCGACGTCCAGGCGCAGAAGGGTGCGGACAAGGCGGTCCGCAAGGCCAAGAGCGAGAACAGCAAGGAAGCCGCCATGGTCGCGGTGGTCGAGCCCGGCACCGGCCGGGTCCGCGCGCTCGCGGTGAACCGGCAGTTCAAGCTGGACGACCCGAAGAACCCGAAGAACAAGATCTCCAGCGACCCGGCGAAGAGCAAGAAGAAGATCCGGGGCAACTACCCGGCCACGGTGAACCCGCTGCTCACCGGTGGCGATGGCATCACCGGCTACCAGGCCGGCTCGACCTTCAAGATCTTCACCATCGTGGCGGCGCTGGAGAAGGGCATCCCGCTCAGCTACAGCATCAACGCGCAGAAGCAGTTCAAGTCGGAGTACATCATCCGGCCTGGCCCGGCGGCCTGCGCGGGAACCAGCTTCTACTGCCCCACGAACTCGACCGACAGCATGGCCGGCATCCACAACATGTGGAGCGCGTTCGGCCGCTCGGTCAACACCTACTTCGTGCCACTCCAGCAGCAGGTCGGTGCGGAGAACGTGGTCAAGGCCGCCAAGCGGTTGGGCATCAACTTCCGGTCCGAGGAGGACCTGGACCTGGAGAAGGGTGCGCACCAGTGGGGTGCGTTCACCCTGGGCGTCTCGCAGACCACCCCGCTCGATCTCGCCAACGCCTACGCCACCCTGGCGGCGGACGGCAAGTACTGCGAGCCGATCCCGGTGCAGGAGATCCGCGACCCGGAGGGCAACAAGCTGGACATCGCCAACCCGCGTTGCGAGAAGCGGTTCAGCACCGACGTGGCTCGCGCCGCCGTGGACGCCGCCAGGTGCCCGGTCGGTGACAAGTCGTCGTCCTCCCGGTGCGCGGGTGCCACCGCCCCCAACGTCCGCGGCGACGTCGGTTACCCGGTGGCCGGCAAGTCCGGCACCACCGACTCGGAGAAGACCGCCGCGCTGGTCGCGATGACCAAGCAGTACTCGGTGGCCGGCATCATGGCCGACCCGGACTGGCCGCAGACCAACGTCAAGATGAAGCACGCCGAGAAGGACGGCATCAACCCGCCGGTGTGGGAGACGCTGCGGGACGCGATGAAGGGCAAGCCGAAGATCAACTTTGAGCCGCCGGGCCAGAAGATCTCCGAAGGTGACCAGCGCAGCATCCCCGACGTGAAGTGCATCTCGGTGGATCAGGCGAAGTCCCGGCTCAAGGGCGCCGGCTTCGAACCGGTCGTCTCCAGCACGAAGGTCCCCTCCTCGTGCAAGGCCGGCGATGCCGCCGGCACCAGCCCGGACGGACGCACGATCAAGGGCGGCCTGGTCAGCATCCAGGTCAGCAGCGGCGGCGGCGCGCCGGGCAACACCAATGGCACGCCGGGTAACCCACCCGGCAACCAGCCCGGTGGTCGACCCGGTGGTCGTCCCGGCGGCTGAGCCGACGAGCAGAACACAACGGGCGGGCACCCTCCTCGGGTGCCCGCCCGTTCGTCTGTCCGGCCCACCGAGCCGGGATGGCTGTCGTCGTGCGCCAGCGCTGGTCCCGCTGAGTCAGAGACCGAGCTGTCGGCGTACCTCTGCGGCCACCCGGCCACCCTCGGCCCGGCCCGCCACCGCGGCCTGGGCCGCCTTCATCGCCGGGCCCATCTGGGCCTTCCCGGTGAAGCCGCCCGCGGCGAGCGCCCCCGACACCAGCTCGGCCAGCTCGGCGTCCGGGAGCTGCCTGGGCAGGTAACGGTCCAGCACCTCACCCTCGGCGGTCTCCTTCGCGGCCTGCTCGGCACGGCCGGCGTCGGCGAACGCGGTGGCGGCCTCCCGGCGCTTCTTGGCCTCCTTGGTCAGCACCGCGAGCACCTCGTCGTCGGTGAGGTCGCGCTTGGCCTTGCCGGCGACCTCGGCGGTGCCGACGGCGGCCAGGGCCATCCGCAGCGTGGAGGTGGTCAGCTCGTCGCGCGCCTTGAGCGCGGAACGCATGTCGGCGGTGAGGCGGTCCTTCAGCGTGCTCATGGACGGTCAAACTACCCTGAACGGCATGCGAAAGCGCACACTATTCCGGCTTGCCGCCGGAACCGCCACGGTCGGCGCGGCCACGCTCGCGTACGCGTCGCTCATCGAGCGCAACATGTTCACCCTGCGGCGGTACGACGTGCCGGTGCTCCCGGCCGACGCGGAGCCGCTGCGTGTGCTGCACCTGTCCGACCTGCACATGATGCCCGACCAGGCACGCAAGCAGCGCTGGGTGGCGTCGCTGGCCGCCCTGGACCCCGACCTGGTGGTGGTGACCGGCGACAACATGGCCCACCCGGGCGCGGTGCCCGGGGTGCTGCGGGCGCTGCAGCCGCTGCTGGACTTCCCCGGGGCGTTCGTCTTCGGCTCCAACGACTACACCGGTCCGGTGTTGAAGAACCCGTTCACCTACTTCCTGCCGGACCGGGAGTACACCGAGGGCGTCGAGCTGCCCTACGAGGAGCTGCGTCAGGTCTTCACCGGTGCCGGTTGGGTCGACCTCAACAACGCCCGGACCATGCTGAAGGCCGGCGGTCGGCAGCTCGACCTGGTCGGCGTCGACGACCCCCACATCGACCGGGACGACTACCCGGCCGTGGCCGGCGCGGTGTCGTCCTCGGCCGACCTGTCCATCGCGGTGACGCACTCCCCCGAGCCACGGGTGCTCGACCAGATGGCCGCGGACGGCTTCGGGCTGCTGCTGGCCGGGCACACCCACGGGGGTCAGGTCTGCGTACCGGGCTACGGGGCACTGGTGACCAACTGCGGCCTGCCCCGCTCGATGGCGCGCGGCCTGCACCGGTGGCCGGGCTCGGACTCGTGGCTGCACGTCTCCGCCGGTCTGGGTACCCACCCCACCGCCCCGGTCCGTTTCGCCTGCCCTCCGGAGGCCAGCATCCTGACCCTCATCCCCCGCTGACCCGCCCCGCACCCCTGCGCCCCGCCCGCACCCCTGCGCCCGGCGCGGGCCTCAAGATCCGCACAGGCCTCAAGATCCGAGCGGGCCTCAAGATCCGAGCAACATCGGGGATGTTGCTGCCTCACCCCGTGCTGACGCAGCAACATCGGGGAAGTTGCGCGGATCTTGGCTCTCCCCAGGGTGCTCCGGGCGGCGGGGGTACCGAGTTTGACCATCGGGGCGGGTGGGCTACTATTTGTCGGCACGCCTCGGGGTGTGGCGCAGCTTGGTAGCGCGCTTCGTTCGGGACGAAGAGGTCGTCGGTTCGAATCCGGCCACCCCGACCAGAGGTAACAGTAGGTCAAGGCCCCTCCACGGAGGGGCCTTGATTCGTTTCAGGGCTTATCGCTCCTCCTGAGGCAGGAGCCGGGCCACAGGGTTCATCGCCGTGTCGAAGCCCGCCGCCTGCGACCCGTCCTGATGAGGGCACCGAACAGGCCGGCGCACACCACCGAAATGATGCCCATGACCACCGCCGCAAACGGATCACTGTTTGGACCCGACAAGAGGCTCACCGATGTCAGGCCGAGCACGATGGCGAGCATGGGCAGCACCACGCGCGCCGCACGGCGGTGATGACGCCGATTGTGCTCGGCGTTGATCCGACGCTCTTCGGGACTGAGCTCGCGCTCCCACGGGGTGTTGAAGGGCCAGTTGGCGACCCAGAATATTGCCGCCAACCCCGCAACAGCCACCAGCACCGCAATGATGGCTTTGAAGAGCATGCTCCACCTCCAGAAGCCGTCAGTCCAAGACGGCACCGAAGGCGTTGGTAAGAGTCGTGTTCGCGACGGACGGGGTCAAAGGAGCGGGTTGATGGTGACCGGCAAGCCGATGATCTGTAGAGCAGGACTGATCCGACACCGGCTCTATGCAGCCGATATAGGTCTTTCTACCGATCCCTGGAGGTGTCGCCACGCCTAGCGTCGGTGGCACAACGACCCGTCCGAGGGGGACCACCGATGACCACCGCACTCGATCTCACCGCCGTGAAGGCACGCCAGCAGGTGACCTGGGCCAGCGGCGACTATGGAGCGGTCGCGACGCTCATCCACCCGATCTCCGAGTTGCTGGTGACGGAGGCTGACCTTTCCGCCGGCGCCCGGGTGCTGGACGTGGCGACCGGCACCGGCAACGCCGCCATCGCCGCCGCCCGCTGCGGCTGCGCCGTGACCGGCCTCGACTACGTACCCGAACTGTTGGAACGCGGTCACGCGCGGGCCTCGGCGGAACGGCTCCCGGTCACGTTCGTGACCGGGGACGCCGAGCGCCTGGCGTACGTCGACGGTGCCTTCGACGCGGTGCTCTCCGTCGTCGGCGTGATGTTCGCCCCGGACCAGGAGCGGGCGGCGGCCGAACTGGTCCGGGTCTGCCGGCCCGGAGGCACGGTCGCGCTGGCGTCGTGGACGCCGCAGGGTTTCATCGGCGAGTTGTTCCGCACGGTGGGGCGTCACGTGCCGCCACCGGCCGGGCTGCGCCCGCCGGTGCAGTGGGGCGACGAGGACCGGGTCCGCGAGCTGCTCGGCGGGGCCGTGGGCGACCTTCGGGCGGTACGCCGGGAGTTCGTCTTCCGCTTCGGCACACCTGAAGAGTTCGCCCTCTTCTTCCGGGCCAACTACGGGCCGACGTTGAAGGCGTTCGAGGCGCTGCCCGAGGAGCGCCGACCGGAGCTGCACGCCGACCTGGTGGAGCTGGCCCGTACGCACAACCGGGCCACCGACGGCACGGTGCGGATCCCGGCGGAATACCTGGAGGTCGTTGCGCGGCGGGTCGCCGTTCCCGCCTGACCGGCGTCACCCGTTGATCATCGATCCTTTCGACCGGGCCCCGAGCCGGCCGAAAGGTGGTTGCCGCCTGGCTGCCGCGCGCGATCTGATGCGCCTGATCATCCGTTCAATCGGCGGGTGACAACGGGGAGGAACATCCACTGTGATCAGATCCAGGCCGCGCCGTGGCATCGTGAGCGCACTCGCGCTGACGCTGGGCGTCAGCGGGCTCACTCTCATCTCCACCGCGAACACCGCCACCGCAGCACCCCACTTGGACGGTCCACCGTCGGTCCAGGTGGGGTGGACCGACTCGGCGACGCCGAAGAAGGCGTACCCGGTGGACAGCAACACCGACGTCCCGCTCGGTACCTGGCAGGACGACAAGGGCAAGAGCCACACCTCGCGGGTGTACGCCACCTTCGACCTCTCCGCCTACGAGGGCAAGAAGATCTACGGCGGCAAGGTGTTCCTCGAGGAACGCACCGTCGCCGACTGCAGCAAGCGTGCCGTCGAGATCTGGCGGACGAAGCCGGTCACCACGACGCCGACCTGGAACCGAGCACCCGAACCGCTCGCCAAGCTCGGCGAGGTCCTCACGCCGGTGCAGTTCTGCCCGGGGGCCACCATCACGTTCGACGTGGGCGCGGCGGTGCAGGATGCGGTGGCACACCGGCAGCGTCACATCACCTTCGAGATCCGGGTGCCGGAGCAGTACGAGAGCGACGCGTCCTACGGCCGACGGCTGCACCCGTACCGCAGCGTCGACCTGAACGTCGAGTTCAACTCGGTGCCGCAGATCGACACCGCCCACCTGTACAACGGTGGTCTGCCCTGCACCCAACTCGCGCCCTACCCGCGCATCGGCGGGTTCGCCAGCATCCTGGAGGCGGTCGGTAGCGACGCCGACGAGTACGACGAGCGCGCGGTCAAGACCGAGGTCGCCATCTGGCCGAAGGCCGACCCGGACGCTCGCCAGGTGTTCACCGGTGAACACGGCCTCACCGGCCGAGCCAACCGGGTCAACCTGCCCGAGGGCACCCTCGCCGACGGCACGACCTACGTCTGGCAGGCCCGGGTGACCGACGGCGCGGACTACTCGCCCTGGTCGAAGAAGTGCTTCTTCACCCACGACCGCACCGCCCCCGTCGAGCCCACCATCACCTCGGCCAACTACCCGCAGGACAGCACGGGCGAGGCGGCGCCGACCGGCGTGTCGCCGGTCTTCACCTTCTCCGGGAACGGCGACAAGGACGTCGCCGGTTTCGAATACTCGTGGCGCAGCCTGGGCGGCCACGGCTGCTCGGCCAGCGGGGAGTACGGCCAGTTGGAGTGCACCCACCCGTTGGACAAGCCGGGATCGGTGCGGGCGAACACCCCCGGCGGTTCGGCGACGGTGACGATCGATCTGATCGGCTCCGGGCCCCAGCGGTTGAGCGTCCGCACGATCGACCTCGCGGGCAACGTCTCCGAGACCGTCGAGTACCGCACTCTGGTGCCGCGGGTCGAGCCGGAGGTGCGGGTGGAGAGCGGTACCCCCGAGTGGGGGCAGGAAGTGCTGCTGAAGTTCGTCCCGGCCCCTGGTGTCACAGGCGTCCGCGACTACGAGATCACCCTGGACGGGGGAACGCCGGAGACGCGGGACGCCCAGGAGGACGGCACGGCCTTCTTCAGCTTCTTCGCCACGAACCCGAACGGACACCACCTCAAGGTCCGCAGCCGCAGTGACAACGGGTTCGTCTCGCCGGAGGGCAATTGGTCCACGTCCTTCTATCCCGGCCCCGGGGTAAAGTCCGACGTCTACTCCTCGCCGGACGGTTCGGCCGTCGGCGGAGTGGGGATCGAGGGCACCTTCACCTTCTCCCCACCGCCGGGTTGGACGGACACCACGGCCTACCAGTTCAGCTTCAACGGCGCCGAGCCGACCGAGGTGCCGGCCGACGCGAACGGCCGGGCCACGATCACCTGGACGCCGACCGCCATCGGGTACGTGGACCTGACCGTCTACGCCGTACGCGCCGACGGCACGGTCAGCGACTACCCCAACTGGTACTCGTTCGAGGTGGCGACCTCCGCCTCCTGACCCACCCGGACGCGGGGGCGGCCACACACCGGTGTGGTCGCCCCCGCGTCCGTCAGTCCTGTCGTTCGGTGCGCTCGATCTCGGCGAACGCGGCGGCCAGGTAGCCGTCCAACGGGGCACCGGTCGCCGCCAGCAGGTCCGCCACCAGCAGCGGGGCGTGCCGGGCCAGGGCCGAGGCGTCCGGTGGCGACTCGTCGCCCTCGGGGTCGTACACGCCCAGCGCTCCGGCCAGCAGGACGAGCACCACGTGCGGGTCGACGTCCGACCGCCACCGCGCCGCCTCCTGTACGCAGCGGGTCAACACCTGGCGGACGTCGTCGCCGGTCAACCCCTCCGGGTGGCTCTCCTCCAACAGCAGTCGGACCACCGCGCCGAGCACCAGGCCGGAGCGCTCGTCCGCAGCGAGCCCATCGACTGCCTCGTCGTACGCCTGCCCGTCACGTGCCTGGGCGGCGGCCACGGCCGCGGTGGCGGTCACCGCGATGGCGCGGGCGGTAGCGGGCAGATGTCGCCAGGTGCCGGTCATCGGGCCAGCATCGCAGACCCGGCGGACACCGTGCGATTGATCACCCGTCGGCCTCGACGACAGCGGGGAGCGCTCAAAACGGGTCGCGTGGTGTCACACCCGGCGAACAGAATGCCGGTCATGCTGCGTCGTGCCCTGCCCCGCCGTCCAGAAGCCCGCCGGATCCTCGTCGGCACCCTGCTGTCGGCGATCGGACGTGGCCTGACCCTGCCGTTCCTGTTCATCTACCTGACCGACGTACGCGGGCTCACCGACACCCGCGCCGGGCTCGTGATCGGTTGGTACGGGGCGGTCACCCTGGCCCTGTCGCCGCTGGGTGGGACGCTGATCGACCGGTTCGGCGCACGTCGGATCGTGGTGCCCTGCCTACTGTTGGAGGCGGTCGGCACCGGGTCGCTCGCGCTGGTCAACTCCTCCGGGTCGGCACTGCTGGTGATGACGGTGATCGCCATTGGCAGCTCGGCGATCTGGTCCGGGCAGAACACGATCCTCGCCTCGTTGACCGACGACGGTGAGCGGCAACGCGTCTTCGGGCTGAACTTCGCCCTGCTCAACCTCGGCATCGGCATCGGTGGCATGACTTCCGGCGCGATCGTCGACACCGCCCGGCCCGACACCTTCCAAACGATCTACCTGCTGGACGCGGTGACGTACCTGCTGCCGGCAATCATCCTGCTCACCCTGCCCGGGGTGGGTCACCGACTCGGCAACCGTCGTGGTGTCGACGAGCCGTCGCCCGGCGGCTACCTGACCGTGCTCCGCGACCGCCCGTTCCGACGGCTGGTGATCTTCGGGTTGATCCTCACCACCTGCGGGTACGCGCAGGTCGAGGTGGGCTTCGCCGCGTACGCGGTGCGGGTCGTCGAGGTGAACCCTAGAGTGGTGGCGTGGGCACTCGCGGCGAACACCGTGATGATCGTGCTCGCGCAACTGCTGGTGATCCGGCGGATCGAGGGGCGCAGTCGCACCCGGGCACTGGCCGTGGTGGGTGCGGTGTTCGCCGCCGCCTGGTTGGTCCTCGGCGCGGGCGGCCTGGTCAGCGGTGAAAGCGCCCTGTTCGCCGCCCTGTGCGTGGTGGCCTGCTCGGCGATCTTCGGCTTCGGCGAGACGATGCTCTCGCCGGTGATGCCCGCGCTGACCAACGCACTGGCCACCGACGAGCTACGCGGCCGGTACAACGCGATGAGTTCGATGATCTTCGGGGTCAGCGGTGTGATCGGCCCGGTGACCGCCGGCCCGCTCATCGGCGCCGCCAACGGCATGGTCTGGGTGGCGACGGTGGTCGGCGGCTGCCTGGTCGCCTCCCTGGTCGCACTCTCCCTGCGCCGACTGCTCACCGCAGATCAGGACGGCCGAACGACGGCCACGCCGGCGTCACCCGCCCCGGCCCCCGCCCCCGCCTGACCCACACCCCGCACCCCGCACC